>JAEZIT010000135.1 GCA_023436495.1 Acidobacteriota bacterium | reverse complement strand
TCTCCCAGGGCATCCAGCGGAAACTGGTCCTTCCCGATGTAGAAGTTACTATTATCGGGAATCGCGACAATTACCGAAGTGTCCTTTGCGATATCGGGATCGGTATCAGGGCTGATCATTTCTTTGGGTAGATTAACGGATACGCCCTGCTGTAGAAGCGGTGTCACGATCATGAAAATGATCAGAAGCACCAGCATCACATCTACCATCGGAGTTACGTTAATTTCCGAGTTAAACTCATCGGATCCCCCGACTGTCATAGCCATAGCAAATGTTCTCCCTTACTAAAAGTCCCGGCCCGAATTAGCCGCGAAGCCTTTTCGAACGCTGTTTGATGAAATAGTCGACAAGCTCGGAAGCCGAGTTTTCCATTTCGACGCTGAAGCTGGTCACCTTGCTCGTAAAGTAGTTGAACAGCCACACCGCGGGAACGGCCACGAGAATACCGAATGCCGTAGCAACGAGGGCTTCAGCGATAGCACCGCCGACCGCGCCGATACCGGCCGATTCGTTAACAGCCAATGCCTGGAACGCACCGATGATACCGACGACCGTTCCGAACAGTCCGACGAACGGAGCGGTCGAACCGACCGTAGCGAGTCCGGCGAGGCCGCGCTTGAGTTCAGCGGTCTTGACGGCGATTGCACGCTCGAGCGAACGCTTCGAAGCTTCCATTTCATCGGCCGAGATGTCCGAATTGCCTTCGTGAGCCTTGAATTCCTTTAGGCCCGAAGAAACGACCATAGCGAGGTGCGAATCTTTGTGCTTGTCGCTGATATTGATCGCCTCGTCGATGTTGCTGTTCTTCAGTGCCTGAGCAACTTTCGGAGCATACTGACGCGACTGCTGTTTTGCCTTGTTATAGGTCAGCCAGCGTTCGATACCGACGGCGATCATATAGACCGATTCGATAAGCAGAACGATGATAACGCCCCAGCCCGGGATGGTTAAGCTCTGTGCGATGTTGTACAGGCTGAAATGGCCGGCGGCATCACCCGTGAGCAGCAGGAACATACCCGAGATGTTTGCTCCTAAAAGGCTTGCTAAAAATGTCATGATCTTTCCTCCAAAGAAATGAAAAATGTTTATTATTACGTCTGTTTTTTGCGGCGGAAATACAGCGATTTTGCATTTCCGCCGCTGTTTCTATGCCCTTACGGAACAAAATTGTAGGTAATGATTCCCGAAACCTTTACCGGCTGGCCGGACAGCTGTGTCGGGCTGAACCGTGCGCCGCGTGCCGCGCTTTCGGCGGCGGCACGAAGCAGCGGATGGCCACTCACAGCGTTTGCCGAAACAACTCGGCCGTCCTCGTCGATCAACACCTGAACGCTGACCGCCCCTGCGGCTCGTACCGCACGCGCAGCTGGCGGATACGGAGGCTTCGGCAGGCTGGTTGCCTTACCGTTGACCACGCCGCCCGAGATCGTCTTCGGGGCCGGCTTCGGAGTCGGCTTCGGCGGAGGCGGCGGAGGCGGCGCACCACCGGTTTCACCAGTGCCGCCCTGTCCTGTCAAGCCGCTGTCACTTCCGGTTCCCGTCGTATTAACGCGTCCGGTATAATCGGACGGCAGCGGGTTAGAAGCGGTGTAGTTTCGGTCGCCCTGAACCGTATAACGGTTGGGGTCGCGCGGAGGGATCGTGTTCTTCACCACGCTGGTGGTGTCGGGCGGCTTAGGCGGAGTTTCCACCATGCTCGCAATGATCTCCTTCCGAATATCCACGTTCGGGTCCTTCTGAGCCTTTTCCGGCTGCTTTTCCGGCTCCGGTGGAGGCTCTTCGTCAGGTACAGGTACGGGTGCCACAAGCGTCGAAAGCTCGAGGTCGCTGCCGCCCATATTGAAATCCTGGGCAAACAGGCTGTAAATAAGCGAGCCAATGAACAGCGAGACCATCAGGATGAAGACGGTTGCTAAAAAACCGCTTCGCCGCGTGTTCTCCGCCGCATTGCTTCTCGATTCAACTAATTGATCTAACATTGTAAATTCCTCCCTTCTCCGGTGCCAATATAGGTCAAAGGGTTACGAAACCTTTATTATTGCTTAGATGTATTAAATTAAATCCCAAGTTGTAATCGTTACTTGCTTACGACAACACTCGAATCTACCCAATTTTTCTGTATGTTTTGACCGAAAACTAACTTGAGAGGAACCCCTTAAACTGCCGGCCGAACATACAAAACCCTACATGTTTCCCAAGCTTCTTGACCAAAGCTTACGGGAAATAGCAGATAGAAAATTCTAAATTGACCAGCAACGTTTTGAAGTCTAAAAGTTTACGCATCGAAAGTCAAGAATGACTACCGATTTTTAGTACACTCTTCCCGCTTTTTTACAAAACTTTACGTACGACTGAACGGCCTTTTGGTTCATATACTTACGCCGCCTTCGGCCTACCTCGTCACCGGCCTGCGAGTGACGGAACGCCG
The DNA here is from genome assembly GCA_023436495.1 of Acidobacteriota bacterium. Taxonomy (GTDB): domain Bacteria; phylum Acidobacteriota; class Blastocatellia; order Pyrinomonadales; family Pyrinomonadaceae; genus OLB17. The sequence continues at coordinate 7,111 of JAEZIT010000135.1, read as the reverse complement.
CGAGGCCGAAGCCATCTTGTCGCCCTTCTGTGTAGGGGTAGAGGTGTCCGACATCGTGGCTTCGCCGATCTTTCCCTGCCACCATATGGCGATCGGGCTGGCGATAGCGATCGTCGAGTAAGTACCGGCGATCGAGCCTACGAACAGGGCTAAAGAGAACCCGCGCAGCACTTCACCGCCGAATAACACCAACGCGAGGACGGACAGGAACACCAGCCCGTTCGTCACGATCGTGCGTGACATGGTCTGATTGATCGAATCGTTTGTAAGTTTATACAGCGACTCACCGCGGTGCAGGGTAAGGTTCTCGCGAATACGGTCAAAAATAACGATCGAGTCGTTAACGGAGAATCCGACAAGCGTCAACATTGCCGCAAGCACCGTAAGACTGACCTCCCATTGGAACATGGTAAAGAACGCAAGCGTGATCAAAACGTCGTGAAACACGGCAATGACCGCGCCGGCCGCATAGGTCCAATCGTAACGAAAAGCGATGAAGAGCAAAATGCCGATCATGCCGAGCAGCGTGGCGAGGACAGCTTGATTACGCAGCTGAGCTCCGGCGACCGGGCCAACGGAATCCGTTCCGACGATCTTATACGCGGCGGCTTCGTCCTCAGAAAGGCTCTTGGTCGGGTCCGCTTCGCGGCCGAAGGTATCCAGGGCGGTTTTTACTGTTTGACGCCCGAGATTTACCTGCGATGATTCGGCTGCTTCGGCCTCCGCCGCAGTCTCAGTGTTAGCGTTGACGGCAGGGTTTTCGCCGCCGACCGAAAAAAGCGGGATCTTGATCAGAACCTCGTCCTGTTTGTCCGTAGAATCCTGAATGATGGCCTCTTCGATGCCGGCGTTCGAAAGCGCGCTGCGAATGTCGTCAGCGTCAGGCTTCTGTTTGAATTTCGCGGTGATAACGGTCCCACCCTGGAAATCGACGCCCAAGTTGAATGCGTCGGTTCCGCCCGGCGATGCCTGTCGCCCGATTGCCGAGATAAGCCCAGCCAGCAGTATTACGATGGATACCGCGCTCAAGGGCTTTCTAAGGCCCATCCAGTCAACGTTGATGCTCTTAAAGATCTGAATCATTGCAATTATTCCATGTCGGCATGAAGCGTCACTCGACGTATGCCGCGAACCTGTATTAGATACTCAATTCCTTCATGTCCGGGTTGCGGCTAAGCAGCCACATATAGATCGTTCTAGAAACGAATACGGCCGAGAACAAGTTGATCAGCAGGCCAAGCGTCAGCGTGACTGCAAAGCCGCGGATCGGCCCCGAACCATATAAATACAGGATCAATGCGGATATGATTGTAGTTACGTGCGAGTCGATGATCGTCACAAATGCCTTGTCGAAACCAATATCGACGGCGTCCGCCACCTTTTTACCAGCGCGAAGTTCCTCGCGCATACGTTCGAAGATAAGGACGTTGGAATCGACGGCCATACCGATACCGAGAATAAATCCGGCAATACCGGGTAGCGTCAGCGTCGAATCGAAAACGATCAGCGCAGCCATGGTCAGGATCAGGTTCATAACAAGCGCCACTAACGCGTTTATTCCTGATCCGCGATAGTAGAACAACATGAAACCGACAACGAAAAGGAGCCCACCGATCGACGCCTGTACGCCCGACCGAATCGAATCGGCACCCAGGCTCGGGCCCACCGTGCGTTCTTCGAGATATTCGAGTTTCGCGGGAAGCGCGCCGGATTGCAGCGTAAGCGCAAGGTCCTCAGCGGTTGCCTTGGTAAAATTACCCTCGATCTGCCCTGTGTCGAAAATCTGTCCGCGAATTACCGGCGCGGATTTGACCTCGTTATTCAAGACGATAGCGAGGTACTTGCCGATATTTTTACCGGTCCAGTCGCCGAATTTCTGTGCACCGGCAGGTTTCAGGTTGAAAGTGATCTGATAATCGGCTTCGCTTCCCGTTCGCGAGAATGCTGAGGCGCTGCGAAGTTCGCTGCCTTCGACGATGGCCGGATATTCGACGATAATAAACTGTTTTTGCGTCGGGTCCTCCGGTGTCGTCGTGTCGCCGGTATCGCGCTCGGAATACGGAAGGATCCTGCGATTAGGCGGCACCGAACCACCGAGCGACTGCCGCGCGGCGTCCTCGGTCGGAAATGTTTGGAAAGTGTCGCCCGCGACCTTCATTAAGGATAGGTTCGATTCGGCTCCGATCAGTTTCTTGACGCGTTCCGGATCGTCTACGCCCGGCATCTGAAGAAGGATCTGCCCCGAAGAATCAGAGCCGTGACGCTGCAGCGTCGGTTCCTTGACACCAAAAGCGTTGATGCGGCTTTCGATGATCTTCAATGCCTGATCGACGGCCTGACGCTTAAGCGCGTCCTGTTGCGAGACCGGCAAACTCCAACTGATCGTATTTCCGCTAATGCTTTCAGTCCATGTGGAAAAATCGACCTTCTTCTTGACCTCTTCAGCGATGGCCTGCGCTTGACCGGACTCACTCAGGTTAAGCGTTGCAGCATACCTGCCGTTCTCGGCGACCGTCGAACTTCCCGTTACAGGCAGTTTCGCATCCTGTGCGGCCGTTAGGGCCGCCTGAGCGTTATTTTCCGTCAGCGTCTTCAGGTAATCATCGGTCTGGACGCGCATCACAAGGTGCGAGCCGCCTTCCAGGTCCAGCCCGAGACTAATATTCTCGGCCAGATTATTCTTGATTCCCTGCCACGTGAAGTCGGCGCCCGTCGGCATGCGGCGAGGCCCGAAGACAAGATAAATTCCGATCAGTGTAACGGCGAGAATGATCCCCGTTCTGACCCACAATGTGTTGCTTTTCATATGTGTGGTCAATTACGGGCCGAGTGTGCCCTGTAATTGACAATAACCAAAGAACTATTCGGGTTTCTTTCCGACAACTGCGCTTTTACCAACCTCGAGAAACGATTTTTCAGCGCTCTGGATAATGAAACTGGTTTCCTTTATTTCCTTGATGCGTCCGATGATGCCGCCGTTTGTAACGACCTCATCGTTGATCTTCAATTGTGTGATCATTTCCTGTAGCTGCTGTCGCTGCCGTTTTTGTGGAAGGATCACGAGGAAATAAAAGATGCCGAAGATGAAAACGAACGGAAGTAGTGTCCAGATCAAGCTTCCGCCGCCGGCGTCCTGAAAAAATAACAGAGTAATATCCATGCTGTTTAACGCAGAAAATAAAAACTCAATAATATACATTCACCGCCGTAGAATCAAACGGTTATCGAGTCATTCTCACGCAATTTATTAAGATAATCGATCCGGAACTGGTGAAAAGTGCCAAGGTTGATAGATTGCCTAACTCGCCGCATAGTGTCAAGGAAGAATGCAAGATTGTGGTGTGATATCAGGGTCGCAGCCAGCATTTCCCCGCTCTGATACAAGTGGCGAAGATAAGCCCTTGTATATCTTTGACATACAGAACAAGGGCATTCAGGGTCGAGAGGCCCGCTGTCGCTGATAAATCGTGCGTTGCGGATATTCAGCCGTCCAAACGACGTGAAGGCGCTGCCGGTACGGCCGTTTCGCGTCGGCATAACGCAATCGAACATATCGACCCCGCGATAAACGGCCTCTATTAGATCCTCGGGCGTACCGACGCCCATTAGATACCTCGGAGCGTCCGCCGGCATCTGCGGCGCAAGATATTCAAGAACGCCGTACATTACCGGCTTTTCTTCGCCGACGCTCAATCCGCCTATTGCGTACCCGTCAAAACCGATATCGACGGTTCGTTCCAGGCTGTCCTTTCTGAGGTCCAAATGTCCGGCACCCTGTACAATGCCGAAAAGCGCCTGCCGGCCGCTTAGGCCGTCTGCATCCGTAAAGCCGGTGTCCATTGCAGTTTCCTGGAGTTCGTCGAACCTGACTTTGGAACGCTTTGCCCAACGCGCCGTCATTTCGAGGCTAAGCTTCGTGCGTCCGTGGCCGGCGTCACCGGGCGGGCATTCGTCGAACGCCATGACAATGTCCGACCCAAGCGCAGCTTGCACGTCCATTGAGATCTCCGGCGAAAGATATTTTCTGCTGCCATCGATATGCGAACGAAATTCGACCCCGTCCTCGGTCAGTTTTCTAAGGTCGGTCAGCGAAAACACCTGAAACCCGCCCGAATCGGTCAAAAGCGAGCGATCCCACGTCGAGAATTTATGAAGCCCGCCGAGCTCGCGGATCACCTCGTGCCCCGGTCGCAAAAACAGGTGATAGGTATTTCCCAAAATGATCCGTGCGTCCATTTCCTGTTCGAGCCATTCGAACCGGACGCCCTTGACGGTCCCCTGCGTCCCGACCGGCATGAACACCGGGGTTTCGATCACCGAACGCCGAGTGCGCAAAATACCAGTGCGTGCTTCGCCCTGCTGGGCGTTTACTTTCCAATCGATTGCTTTCATTAAAACTTAAACCTTTCTTCGCGTAACCAGGGACCAAATATTCGATGGCCCGACAGCCGCTTCGGTGATTATCGTGCCGTTCTCATCGATAATTACCGCTGATGGAGCTCCCAGCATTCCGCATTTTTTCGCGATATTGTAATCGTGCTCTAGCAAAATCGGCGCGTCGAGGCCATAATCCCTGTGATGCTCCGGGTCGCCTTCTGAAAACATGATCAATTGCGGAGCCGATTCGGGCTTACTCTTTTCCCAATCACGAAGAACAGGCAGCATCTCGACGCAGTGCCCGCAGGACGGGCTTGAGAACACGACAAGCGTCTTTTTGCCCGTGAAGAAGTCCGAAGTAACCGTACGGCCGTTAACATCTTCGAGCGAAAACTCCGGAACGCGCATTCCGATCATCGGTTTAGCGTAGCCGTTCATTCCCGTGATATGCGCAAATTCATTGGTCAGGTCGGTCTTTTCGATCTTTTCTACTAGGCGGCGTATCGCGACATCGCCCGCGGCGATATGGCTCGCGACGTTACCGTCCGTATTTACAAGTAGAGCTGTCGGTGTCCATTTTGCGTGAACGGAGAGCGCGAATTCCCTTCCCTTTTCGATTAGCACGACGCGGTTCGCGCGTCCTCCAAACTTCCTGATATTGTCATTAACGTCACCACTGCTGACGAACACGAACGTAACCTTGCCGCCGATTTCGCTCTCCCAGTCTTCGATCTCCGGCAACAGCGATTCACAAGGGGTGCACGTCGGTCCAACGAAAAAGAAAAGAATGGGTTTTGCCGACGACAGCAGATGTTCGAATTTAACAAGCCGCCCGTACATATCAGGCAATGTAAAATCAGGGACGGGAGCGCCGATCGGCAGGCCGTCGTGCGGATCGCCGGCTTCATGCCGTTCGACAGGCTCGGGTTCGGCCGCAAGATAGCCCATTACCTCGAATCGCCGGAGAATGTCGGCTTGCTGTTTTAATAATCGGCGTAGGTAAAATACGCCCGTGACCAACAGGCTGATGATCACAAAATTAAATATCATCTGTACGGCACCGCTGTCCTCGATAAGGTTTGCACCCTGGCCGTACGGCCCCTGGATCGCCAGAAACAGTGCGAGCACGCCGAATAAACCATTGCGGATCAGGCTCTTCTTGCCGACAGGTTCGCTGTGGAGTTGACCGAAGCAATGACAATCCGGAGCCTTGCCTTGAGCGATCTGATAGATCATTCCGCCGATGAACAAAAGCAGCAGCAGGAGTGCTCCGGCAGCGCCGTACCAGGCCGTTGAAACCGGAAGCAGCAGCACGGCCACCGCTAATTCGGCGATCGGCAGCGCGTATGCCGCATGCTTGGCAAGATCTTCCGGAACGCCGAAATCGCGAACGGCCCTTTCGGAGCCCTTAGGATCGAGCAGCTTCGCCACGCCCGCGACGCCGAATATGCCGGCGAGGAATAATCTGATCAGTAAAAGCAGTACTTCCATTACTTTGTCTTTTTCGATTTATGCCGTTCGACCAACCGTATCGGCGTCGCGAAAAATTCGAACTCTTCGCGGAGACGGTTCTCGATATACCGCAGATAAGAAAAGTGCAATCCCGCCCTTCCGCCCGAAGTGAAAAGAATGAACAGCGGCGGCCGAATCCCTGCCTGTGTTATGAACTGTACCTTTAGCCGCGAAAATCCGCCTTTCATCGGCGACGGCGCAGTCCCGCCTTTTGGCTGGGATATCGAATCTTCAAAAAATCGATTCAGCAGCGATGTCTGCAGCCTTATGTTCCTGGCCTTATACGCTTTTTCGACCATTGGCAGTATCTTCGTTACGCGCTGTCCGGTCAATGCAGAGATCGTCATGATAGGCGCCCAATCGAGAAATTTCATTTGCCGGCGAAGCTCCCGTTCGAACTCGTAGATCGTGTTGGTTTCCTTGTCCTCGACCGAGTCCCATTTATTCACGGCGATTATGATCGAACAGCCCGAATCCAATGCGTACCCCGCTATATTTGCATCGAGGTTCGTGACGCCTTCGACTGCGTCTATTACCAGGATCGCGACGTCGGCGCGTTCCAGAGCTTTCTTGGCCATTATGACCGATAGTTTTTCCGCCATTTCCGTCGTCTTTCCCTTTCGACGAATGCCCGCGGTATCGATCAGCAAATATTTCTGGTCATCCACGACAAGATGCGTATCGATGGCGTCGCGCGTAGTTCCGGCGATAGGCGATACGATAACTCGGTCTTCTCCGAGGATCTGATTCAGCAATGAAGATTTTCCCACGTTCGGCCGGCCTATGATTGCGAGTCGTATCTCGTCTTGCGGCTCTTCTTCGGCGATATCGTGAAATTCCAATTCCTCAAACACCTCTTCCAGAAGATCGCCAATGCCAGTTCCGTGTTCCGCTGAAATAGGTACGAGTTCGAACCCGAACTGATAGAATTCGCCGGCTTCAGTCTCGACCTTTTTCGATTCCGCTTTGTTCGCGGCGATGAACACCGGCTTGCCTGTGTTCCGCAGCAGTACGGCTAATTCCTCATCCAGCGGCGTAATGCCCGCGCGTGAATCTACGACCCAAATGATCGCGCGTGCTTCAGCGATCGCCTGCGAAGCCTGTTTGAAAATATTCGCGGGAATGACAGCTTCGTCGTCGGGCACGATCCCGCCCGTATCGACGAGCCTGAACGTTTTTGAGCGCCAATCGACCTCGCCATAAATGCGGTCGCGTGTTATTC
>JAEZIT010000010.1 GCA_023436495.1 Acidobacteriota bacterium | reverse complement strand
TTCTCTGCATAATCCCCCCGGCTGGGGTGCGCCTGCACCGCGACCCTGACGCGGCCCGGTTCGGACAAATTCCGCGGCAGCGCATTCTTTAATTTCAACGACGAGAGCCTGAATTCCAGGAACCCGTTCGCACTGAACCGTGCCCCGAGCCAGACGCGATTTTTCGGCGGCAACGTTTCGGGGCCCGTGCAGAAGGGCAAATCTTCATTTTTTATCGATATCAATAACCGCGATATCGACAACAACGCTGTGGTGAACGCGGTCATTCTCGACCCGTCGCTGAATCCGGTAAATTTCCGCGAAGAATTTCAGGTGCCGAACCGCAGATTCTCGTTCAGCCCACGTTTTGATTACGCGATCAACAAGGACCATACGCTGGTCGTCAGGTACAGTTTTTCGCGTTCATCGGTCGAAAATCAGGGTATCGGCGGCACTTCGCTGCCGACGCGTGCGTATGAAACGAGCAACCGCGATCATGAGATCCGTTTGACCGAAACGGCGATTCTAAACGCTCGGACGGTCAATGAAACGCGATTCGAATATGATTGGTCAGACCGCGAACAGGCGGGCGACAATTCGATCCCGACCATCAGCGTACCGGACGCGTTTGTGGGGGGCGGATCGCAGATCGGATTGAGCTTTAATAAGGAACGCGACTGGGAACTGCAGAATTACACGACGACTTCGTTCGGAAAGAGTTCGCAGCACGCGGTGAAATTCGGCGGACGCGTTCGCAGCCTCACGCTAAGCGACCGTTCGGAGAACAACTTTGGCGGTACGTTCACGTTCTCTGGATTTACCGGAGTTACGCCTCTGGAGCATTACAGGCAGAACCTGCTTGGAAACACGAACGGGGCGTACGACCCGACGCAGTTCAGCATAACGACCGGTACGCCGGAGCTGAGCGTTTCGCGAACGGATTACGGCCTGTTCATCACGGACGACTGGCGGCTGAATCCTGGGCTGACACTGAGTTTCGGGCTGCGGTACGAAAACCAGACGAACATAAGCGATAACGGCAACTTTGCCCCGAGGCTTGCGTTTGCGTGGTCGCCGGGAGCGGGCGGTTCAAAGCCGTCGAAGACCGTATTTCGCGGCGGCGTAGGTATTTTTTACGACCGGTTCAGCGAGAACCTGACGCTTCAGGCGGAAAGGTTCAATGGATTTAACCAGGTGAACCTGATCGTCAACGCAAACGATCCGGACCCGGTGAGGCGTGCAATAGCCCGACAGCTCCTGGCACAGCCGGTATTTTCAGTGAACGGCGTAACAAATGTTCCGACGGCTGCCGAGATCCAGACGCTGCTTCCGGCATCGAACACGATCAGGCTGGTATCGCCGGAACTGCAGTCGCCCAATACGATCCAGACGGCGCTCGGCGTTGAGCATCAATTGCCGCAGCGAACAATGCTGTCGGTCTTCTATATCGGAGCCCGGACGCTGCACGTTCTGCGTTCGCGCAACATCAACGCGCCCATATGTCCGGAGCAGGTGAATTGTCTGAACGCACCGCGGCCGGACCCGACGCAGGGTAATATATACCAGTACGAATCGAGCGGCACGGCGAATCAGAACCAGATGATCGTCAGCCTGCGTTCGAATCTGACGCAAGGATTTTCGCTGTGGGGCAATTACCGTCTAGGGTTTTCGAACAGCGACGCTGACGGAGCGGGCAGCTTCCCGGCATACAGCTATGACCTGTCCGACGAATGGGGCAGGGCATCGGGCGATATCCGCCATAATTTCATGATCGGCGGCAATTTCCAGATCCCGTGGGGCATTTCGCTGAGCCCGTTCATCATCGCGAACAGCGGACGTCCGTTCAATATCACACGTGGTATCGACGCGAACGGGGACGCTCTGTTCACGGAACGTCCAACGTTCCAGCAGCTCTGGGACCGCTGTGCGGAGTTGGGGCTGAACGCCTCGTACTGCAGCCAGAACGGGAACGACCCGAATTCGATCATCCCGAGAAATTACGGGCAGAGCCCGAAATATTTCAGCGTGAACATGCGAATCGGGAAGACGTTCGGATTCGGTAAATCGGCCGAAACGGCACGCGGTGCCGGCGGCGGCGGCCAGGGCGGCGGAATTCCCGGCATGGGAGGACGCGGCGGTGGGCGTGGCGGCAGAATGGGCGGCGGCGGTGGTTTCTTCGGCGGCGGAGAAACACGGAAGTCATACAATCTAAACATTGGGTTGAACATAATGAATTTGTTCAACAACGTAAACTTCGGTTCGCCAGTCGGCAACCTGGTTTCGGGACGATTTGGACAGTCGACATCGACGTCCGGCGGTTTCGGCGGGTTTGGCGGCGGAGGCGGAACGGCAAACCGCAGGATCGAGCTTCAGGCGAGATTTAGCTGGTAGGAACTCAGCCGAATAACAACGGCTGGATGAAGCGGACCAGGTTCAATTAGAGCCTGGTCCTTTTTCTTTTGTCTGAGGTTTTATGAGTATTTTGAACCGGGCAGCGGCCGGAGTTGAGTGAGGGAGTGAGGGAGTAGAGGAGCTGGGGAGAAAATGGATAATGCTTAGCTTGGATTTATGAGTTGCCCCGCGCTTTTGCTCGGGGATAGAGCGGGCTGAAGCCCGTGGGAATTTATGGGAGGAATGCCGGGCGGCTATTGTAGGCATGGCGTTGGATGTTTCGCCCTTACTGCGTGCGGCTTCCGCAATAGTTTTCACGCAAAGACGCGGAGTACGCAAAGGAAGAGGAGTTTTGTTTTGAGCTCCGGAGGAGCGGCCCGTTTGTAGTAATGGGTTGAGAATATATTTGAAGCTCCGTAGGAGCGGCCCGTTTCCTTTCCGCCCAAACCAACGGGTCGCTCCTACGGAGCTTGGGTCAGTAATTGGCCGCGCGGTTCTACAAACGGGACGCCTCTACGAGGCTGGGGAAATGTAGCGCGGACCGGTGGTCCGCGATGTTTACGCAGAGGCTTGTTGGGGGATTTTTCGGGCCGATGGGTTGCGGGGTTGGCGGACCAGCGGTCCGCCTTACAAAAAAGACGGACCAGCGGTCCGTCGTACATTTGGCGTATGGTTGAGTGTTATGCCCTTACTTTGTGCGGGCTTCGGCAATTGAAGAACCCACCCGCTAACGCGAGGTGGTTCTGACCTGTGGTGAGAGTGTTTCGCTACTATGGGGCGCCGGCCGCGAGCTTGCGCAGACGGCGCTGATCCCTGAGCGATTATGCAGCGAAGCGGCTGGTTTTCCACCAATCGATGGTTTTTTGAAGTCCTTCTTCGAGGCCGACCAGTTTTTTGTAGCCAAGGCATTCGATCGCCCGGGTATTGTCTGCCTGGGAATGTTTTACGTCGCCTGCGCGTGCCGGTTTGTATTCGGCGCGGACGTCGGGTTTGCCGGTTATCTTCTTTAACACCTCGAGCAATTCATTAAGTGAAACGCTCTCGCCGTTTGCGGCATTCATTACTTCGCCGATGCCTTTGTCGGACTGGGCGGCTTTGATGTTGGCGTCGACGACATTGGCGATATAGGTGAAATCGCGGGTCTGTTCGCCGTCGCCGAAGATGACGGGCGTTTCGCCTTTCAGCAGAGCATCAACGAAGCGTGAAATGACGCCAGAATACATCGACGAAGGATTCTGGCGCGGGCCGAAGACGTTGAAATACCGCAGGGAAATTGTTTCAAGGCCGTAGACCTCGCTAAAGACGCGGCAGTAATATTCGCCGACGAGCTTTGCCGCGGCGTAAGGCGAAAGAGGGTCGGGCCGCATGGTCTCGACCTTTGGCAGGACGGCTTGGTCGCCATAGGCGGAACTGGACGCGGCGTAAATGACGCGGCGCACGCCGGATTCTTTTGCGCGTACGAGAATGTTGAAGGTGCCGTTGACACACGCCTGATGCGTTTCCGCGGGATTGTCCACCGAACGCGGGACGCTGGGCAGAGCGGCTTCGTGAAAAACGGTATCGACACCGGCGAGAGCGCGTTTTAAAACTTCATCGTCATTGACGTCGCCTTCGTAGAATTCAAAATCGCCTGCTATCTCGTCCAGATTCTCGCGGAATCCGGTGATGAAATTGTCGAGGATCGCGACCTTTGCTCCCTTCTGGATAAGTTCGTCGGCAAGGTTAGATCCGATAAATCCGGCACCGCCGGTCACGAGGTATTTTGGTGTCTCTGACATAAGTTGATGGAGAGGAGAAAGCAATTATGTTTCCCGCTTTCTCCCGCTCTCGCGATCTTGCCTATCGGCCGACGCCGACGTAATCGAAGCCGAGTTCGCGCATGTCTTCAGGTTCGTAAATATTGCGGAGGTCGGCGATCTTCGGCGCTTTGAGTAGCTGTTTGACCTTCGTCATATCGAGTGCCCGGAACTGGTTCCATTCCGTCACGATGACCAGGGCATCGGCGTCCTTGATCGCGTCGTATTCATCGGTCGCGTAATCGATCCCGTTGATGACGTGTTTTGCTTCGTCCATGGCGACGGGATCAAAGGCCCGAACGGACGCTCCGCGGTCGAGAAGCACCTTGATTATATCGATAGCGGGCGATTCCCGCATATCGTCGGTTTCCGGTTTGAACGAGAGTCCTAGAATGCCGATGTGTTTGCCGTTGAGGCCGCCGACGAGCTTTTCGATCTTCGGGATCATGGCTTCGCGCTGGCGTTCGTTGGCTTCGATAACGGCATCGACGATGCGTGTTTCGACTCCGAACTGGTCGGCAACGGTGGTCAGTGCCCGTGTGTCCTTGGGGAAGCACGATCCGCCGTAACCAGGGCCGGGATGCAGGAATTTGCGGCCGATCCGGTTGTCCATTCCCATACCACGGGCGACATCGTGGACGTCGCAGCCGATTGCGTCGCAGAGGTTCGCCACTTCGTTAATGAAGGTGATCTTGGTCGCCAGAAAAGCGTTAGCAGCGTATTTGATCAGCTCAGCGGCTTCGAGGGAAGTGATGACAATCGGGGTTTCTATCAAGTAAAGCGGGCGGTAGAGCTCCTTCATTACTTCGATGGCGCGATCTTCGTTGCTGCCGATGACGACGCGGTCGGGACGCATAAAATCTTCGATGGCGGCGCCTTCGCGAAGGAATTCGGGGTTGGAAGCTACGCCGAATTCGGTATCCTGTTTCAGATTCTGCGAGACAAATTCGCGCAGCCATTTGCCGGTGCCGACGGGAACGGTCGATTTCGTTACCAGCACCTTATAGCCGTTCATTGATTCGGCAATGTCTTTCGCGGCCTGCTGATAATAGCTCATGTCAGGCGAGCCGTCCTCTTTCGGCGGCGTGCCGACAGCGAGGAAAACGACCTCGGCCTTTTCCACCGCGGTTCTGACGTCGGTCGTGAATGTGAGCCTGCCGTCTTTGGAGTTTTTCTCGACGACCTTGTCGAGGCCCGGCTCATATATCGGGATGATGCCCTGTTTTAGTTTTTCGATCTTGGTTTCGTCAACGTCGACGCAGATGACGTCAACGCCGAATTCCGCGAAGCACGCACCGGTGACCAATCCGACATAGCCGGTGCCGATTACAGCGATATGCATAATTAAATTCGTTAGATCCTAAAATTTGAAATTGTTAAAAGTTTCACAAACGTACGCAAAATGATGCGGGTCATATTATTAATAATATGACCCGCGATTTCATTCTTCAAATCAGGCGAACAAGCCGCCCGCTCTTAACGTGTCGGGCTGACGATAATGGTTCCGCCGCCAACGGTCGTGTCGTTCTTGCGTCCGAGCAGGATCGCCGCACCGGCAACACCGGCTGCAGCAAGGAGAAGCCACGGCCATCCGGCAACAGCGACCGGCGGAGCCGAATTCGGGCGGAGACACGGTTTGCACCCGGTCTGCTCGAGGTTTCCGGCAGTAGCGGTGGTTCCCGCGACAACCTGCTTATCGCTTGTGCCTTCACGCATGATGACGGTGCCTGTCGTGGCATCGACGTGCGTGTGCGAACACTCGGCTTCGACGGTGAAGCTGTCTGCCTGTCCGGCATCGGCGATCACGGTCGCGTGCTTGGTGGTAAATGTCGTGGCAACGCCGGCGGCATTAGAGACGCGGACCTTACCTTCGTCGAGCATTCCGATAATGCTGTTATCGCTAAAGCGAAGTGTGATGTTGGAGTTCGCATTCAGTTCAACGCGGCCCATTTTGCCGAGGCTAACGACAGCGCTTGAATCCGGGCCGGTCACGATCGTGGCGCCGGAAATGATAGTAGAATTCGAAACTGCGTTCTGGCCGTTAACGGTAACCTGGCCGGAAACGGTTATTTCCCCCGTGACATCCTTCGGTCCAGCAGCGAGTGCGACCGAGGAGTAAACACACCACACGGCAACGGCGGTAAATAATGTAGTAAATTTACGAAAACGATTTTTGCCGAGCATTTGATTTAATATCCTCCTGTATCAATCCTTCATTAACAAGAACCTCCGGGGTTCGCGGCAAGAGCGCGTCGCCCCGGAAGGGTTCGCAAAATTTTAACGGGTCGGGCTAACGACCGTGCCGGAGCCGCCGAGTGCCGCGCGGTTATCCGATTGGGTGGCAGCAATAAGAATGCCGGCTGCCGCTCCGCCGAAAACGAGGGCCCATGCCCACCATGCTCCGCCACCGCCGCTCGTGGTGTCGTCATCATCCTGTTTAGCGGCCGAAACCGATTCACCAGCGTCCAGCTTGACGACTTCGCCGTTAGCGGTCTTGACGCTGACGCTGTTCGTCGCGCCGAGAACAGTAAGTTTTCCGGAGGAAAGATCGCCGCTGATGGCAGAATCCGTAAATGAAAGGGCGACCGATGAATTGGGAGCCAGTTCGATTTTACCAAGTTTACCAAGGTTGATAATTGCGCTTGCGTTTTCGGGGGTAACAATTGTGCTGGAAGAAAAAATGGAACGACCACTTTTCGCTGCTTCACCATTAACGGTGACCATAGCGGCCTCGCCGTTATTCATTCCGGCAACCGTTAATTCGCCGGCAATTTTCGCGGTATTTGCCAGCGCAACCATTGAGTACGTTGCGAAGATCGCAACGACCAAGCACGAAGAAAGTGCTTTGCGTATCCAAAGTTTGCTATTCATAGTTCTCCTCTTGTATCGCCTTAAATCAATAATTTCAAAAAATCAAACCTTTCAATCTTTTACACGAATTGACCACTTATGTCAATAAAAACGACCGAAACCGTGTAAAAATCAAAATCGAATCTTTTGCAGTGCTTAATGAAACTTCTAAGCTGAGATTTGATAGATACTTATATCACAACTTCGCGGGAAATTTAAAGATTATTTTTGCCAAAAACAGCGTCGGCGGGCAATTTCTTTGAAGAGCGGCCGGATCGGGCGGAATATTTTGGGGGCGGCAGGCGATTGGCGGCCGCAAATACTACAGATACAGGAGTTTGTAGGTCAGACTCAACGCGACGATCCCCAAAACCGGCCCAAGCAGCTGTGTTTTGCGAATGAGCGGCGGCTGTCTTTGCCGAACTGAGACTTTTTTGGTTTAATTGTGCAGTCTTTAAAACTTCCTGGAGAGAATTTAAATGAAATTTAAAGTAGTTATTTTCTTACTGTTGGCCTTGGCTGCGCTTGGATGCACTAATACTGCCCCGACAAATTCGCAAACGTCTGCAAATACCCCGCGAAGCGCCGACCCTAATAAGAAGGTCAAGATCGGTTTTGCGATGGACACGCTTAAAGAAGAGCGTTGGGTCCGGGACAAAGATGCTTTTGAGGCCCACTGCAAGAAAATGGAAGTCGAATGCGTGATCACGGTCGCCGACAATAAGGCTGATAAGCAGGCCAATGACGTCGATAACCTGCTGACGCAAGGCGTCGATGTGCTGGTGATCGCTCCAAGCAATGCCACGCAGGCCGCTTCTATGGTTGAAAAGGCCAAGGCCCAAGGCGTTCCCGTCATCAGTTATGACCGTTTGATCAATTCGGACAAGATCGACCTTTATATCTCGCACCAGGTTCCGGTGATCGGACGCAAGATCGCCGAATATGCATTGGCGAAAGTTCCCAAGGGCAATTATGTGATGGTTTACGGAGCCCCGACGGACAATAACGCTCTCATTATGAAAGAGGAGCAGCTTGCCGTACTGAAGCCCGCGATCGACAAGGGCGATATCGTCATAAAGGCGGACCAGTTCATCACCGACTGGAAACCGGAACTTGCACTTAACTTTGTCGAAAATACTCTGACCCAGAACAACGACAACATTCAGGCGATAGTCGTTTCGAACGACGGAATGGCCGGCGGTGCGGTATCGGCGCTTGAAAAGAAAGGCCTTGCGGGCAAGATCCTCGTGACCGGACAGGACGCGGCGCTCGATGCACTACAGCGAATCGCACAGGGAACGCAGTCGATGACGATCTACAAATCGATCATCCCGCTTGCCAACAGTGCGGTCGAAGCGGCAATAAAACTCGCGAAAGGCGAGGCTTTGGCCGATGCAAAACCGTTCAAGATCCCGTCTTCCGGGAAAGAGATCCCGGCGATCCTGCTTGAGGTCACAGTGGTCGATAAAGATAACCTGATGAACACGGTGATCAAAGACGGATACGCAAAATATGAGGACGTTTACAAGAATGTTCCCGAGAGCGAAAGGCCCAAACAGCAATAGTTCAATCAATACATGCAAAGCTCTGTGCTTGCCGCCGACCTCGGCGGAACTAATCTAAGGATGGCGGTCGTCGACGAAAGCGGCGCCGTCATTTATCGTTCCCGAAGGAAAACGCCGCGGGCCGGCAGTTATTCGGACATAGTATCCATGATCGCCGATACGGCGCAGGAATGCCGCGATGCGGTCCGGACCACGGGCGACCCGGACAGGCTGAGTCTTGCGATCCCTTCGTCTGTTCGCCCGTCGGACGGGCGGATCATTTATTCGCCGGCCCTTCCGTCCCTGAATGGTTCGAACCTCGCGGCAGAACTCTCGGAAAGGCTTGGGGTGCCGGTCGCGCTTGAGAACGATGCGAATGCGGCCGCACTCGGCGAGAGTTGGCTGGGTGCATCGAAGGACGCTGAAATGTCCATCTGTATCACGCTTGGCACGGGCGTTGGCGGCGGGATAATTCTGAACGGCGATATTTATCGGGGAGTCGATGGAACGGCGGCCGAGATTGGGCATATCGGCATTGAGCCGGAGGGAAGACCCTGCGGATGCGGCAGCCGAGGTTGCCTCGAACAATATGCCTCTGCCACGGCGATCCGTCGGATCGCGGAAGAACTTATGGCGCAATATCCGAATTCGACATTGAAAAATGCCCGAAACCTGAATGCTCATATGATCTTCGAAGCCGGCAAAAAAGGCGACGAGTTAGCACTGGAAGTTTTCAGAACGATGGGCTATTACCTCGGGATCGGGCTCGCAAGCCTTACCAACCTGTTGAATCCGGAAGTTATCGTCATTGGCGGCGGCGCTGCGGCAGGCTGGGAAATGTTCATCGGGCACGTGAGAAAGGAGATAAAAGACAGGGCGTTTCGCGAGCCTGCGGAACGTGTTAAGCTTGTTCGCGCAGAGCTTGGTGATGACGCGGGCATCCTCGGTGCTGCCCGTCTTGCTTTTTTGGCGAAAACGTAGAAAATTCACATATCCCACATCTAGGACGACGCTATATGGATGTTTACCACAAGGTGCTGGCTAAACTGTACGAGATGACCGGCGGCAGCGACACGCAGGACGTAGATTTTGCCGAACTGCTTAAAAGAGAGGGCTTCTACCCCAGCATCGAAGACATCAAAACGCACTTGAGCGGCGAGAGCTGGATCACCGAGACATCGCGTAGAAATGTCGTTCGTATAACCCATTGGGGCGTAGCGGAGGCGAAGAAGTCGAAAAAGCCGTCAGCCGACGGTACGGGCGAGGCGAAACGAAACGCTAATAAATTGCTGGCTGAAGCAAGAGAATTCCTGATCGCCGCGGAGGAGTATGCCGGCGACCCGGGCGATAAGGCGGTTAAAGGCCTGAATAAGAAATTCGAGAGCCTGGAGGCGGCCGTCCGCGGCGTCAACAATTTGGCCTGAGATTTCGCTTGCTTTGGGGATTATCTATAGGCTATAATACTCGTTTGCTGAGATACGTCGGAAGCGTGTCGAGTGGGTTTCGTGCCCACTTTTCTTTTTTGGTGTTGAGAAAATGGATAAGAACGCGGTTGAAGAACGGATCAAGACGATCGCGGCCGACATAGCGGGGCGGAACGGATTCGAGCTGGTCCATACGGAGTTTGCAGGGGCGAAAAAGAACCTGACACTCAGGATCTACGTCGATAAACCGGGCGGAATAACCCTGGACGACTGTTCCCTGATGTCACGTGAGGTCGAGGCGGTCCTGGATGTGGACGATCTCATCCCAGATCCCTACCTGCTTGAGGTGTCGTCGCCCGGCCTGGAACGTCAACTCTACAGCATCGCGGATTTTGAAAAGTTTGCGGGAAGGAAGGCGAAGGTAAAAACGTTGGAGCCGGTTGGCGGCCAATCGAATTTTACCGGGCGGATCGAGGGGGTCGATGACGGCGAGACCATCGTATTCGACGATCGCACAGCGGGTGTCGTGAAGATACCGTATTCGGCGGTGGCAAAGGCAAATCTGAAAGTGGATCTGCATGAAGAGTTTAAGAAAAAGCACTAACGGTTGAAAGCTGTATTTTGCATTAACAGCGACAGAATATGACATCATCCATCGGACAAAGTATCGAAGCATTGTGCAGTGAGCAGGGACTCGACCGCGACATGGTCATCGAGGCGATGAAGGACGCCGTAAAGGCGGCCGCGAGGAAGCAGTTCAAGGCTCAGGATAAGACCGGCGACAGCATTCAGGTCGAATGGAACAGCGAAGAAGGGGACGTCGAGGTCTCCGTTCAGAAGACCGTAGTCGAAGAGGTCGAGAATCCATCGGCCGAGCTTTCGCTCACCGAGGCGCAGGAATTGGCCGGTGATGAGATCGAATTAGGCGATATGCTTTTGATACCGCTTCCGCGTGAAGAAATGGGCCGCATCGCCGCACAGACCGCGAAACAGATCCTCGTCCAGAAGGTGCGAGAGGCGATCCGCGAGAAAGTTTACGACGAATATATCGACAAGAAGGGCGAGATCATCAACGGCGTAGTCAAGCGTTTCGAGCGCGGCGACATAATCGTTGATATGGGCGCGAACTTAGAGGCGATCCTGCCGAAACGCGAGCAATCGCGCGGAGAGACGTGGAACCAGGGCGAACGCATCCGCGTGGTCATCGTTGATGTTTCGAAAGACCAAAAGGGCCAGCAGATCAAGGTTTCGAGGGCTTCGCCGGAGTTATTGAAACGACTGTTCGAAATGGAAGTTCCCGAGATCTATGACGATACGGTCGTGATCAAATCGGCCGTGCGAGAGCCGGGCGACCGTGCGAAGATCGCCGTAGCTTCGAACGAGAAGGACGTGGACCCGGTGGGCGCATGCGTCGGTATGAAAGGTTCGCGCGTGCAGTCGATCATCAAGGAGCTTCGCGGCGAGAAGATAGACATTATCGAATGGTCCGACGAGCCGTCCGTTTTTGCGGCGAACGCTTTGTCACCGGCCAAGGTCTCGCAGGTGCGCATCACGGACATTAATAAACGTGAGATGGAAGTGATCGTGGGCGAAGACCAGTTGAGCCTGGCGATCGGCAAAAAAGGCCAGAACGTGAGGCTGGCGACGCGGCTTGTGGGCTGGGATATCAAGATCGTCAGCGAAGAGGTGCTGAAGAAGGAGATCGCACAGCGGATGGGCCGTATGATGGCTTCCGGCGAGGCGGTGCCGCTGACTGTGCTGGAAGGCGTATCGTCGAACCAGGCGGAGACGCTTGCGGAAAAGGGAATCACAGACGTAGAAACATTGGCGGCGACGTCGATCGACGACCTGGTTGATTTCCTCGACGTGAGCTTTGACGAGGCGGAACGAGTCATCAACTCGGCGAAGTCGATAGTTGAGGCACGCAACTCCGAGGTCACCGGCGAAGAGGTTGAAGGTGAGGTTGCAGAGACGGCCGGACCTGAAGATGAAACGGCCGAGGCGGTGGAAGCAGAAGCAGCGGATACTGAAGACGAGGCCGCTGATATCGAGCAACCGGCTGAAGCGGCTGACGAAGCTGCAGAAGAAGTTCCGGACGCCGAAGAAGCTTCTATTGGGCAGGAAGTAGTTGCTGAAGAAGCCCTGCCGGAGGCCGGAGAAGAAATCGAAGAGGAGCCGACGACGGAGGCTGAAAGCGAAGCCGAGGCGTTTGCAAACGACCCTGAAACTCCGGCGGAAGAAGAACGCTAAGTCGTTATGTGTTAAGGTTTGCGTCGGAAGAGATGCGGTATCGGGACGTTGGTTATTGGTTGAGATCAATTAAATATGGCGATTGGCAAGAAAATTCGGATCTATGATCTGGCTCGCGACCTGAAACAGGATACAAAGCGTGTCATGGAAGATCTGCGCCGCGAGGGCGCGGACGTAAGTGTGCCGTCAAATTCAGTAAGCGCTGAACTAGCGGAAAAGATCCGAAGCAAATATTACCCGAAAGCGGAAGCGACGCCTAAGCGTGCAATTAAAGTGATCAAGGCCGTAAAGAAGGAAGACGCTCCGCATGAGGAAGAGGCGGCTGAACACGTAGAAGCCGTGGCGGAGCAGGAAGTGCCGCAGCCCGAGATCAAAGAAACGGCGGCTCCGGTGGAAGTGCCGGCGCCCGCCAAGGCGGCGAAGCCCGCACAGGTGGTAAAACGCCTGAAGAAGGTGCCGGCTGCTGCGAAGGCCGAACCGGAAACAGTCGCCGAAGAGCCCGAAACAGCGGTAGAACCGGCCGAGGCCGAGGAAATTCCGGCGGAGGCGGAGATCCCGGCAGCCGAACCGGCCGAAGTAGAAGCTCCGATCACGGAACAGCCTCCCGAAGCAAAACCGGCATCGCGGCCGACCGGGACGACCGTTAAGACACTCAAACTTACAAAGGACGCTCTCGAAAAGGGTATCAAGCCCGGCGAGCGTGTCGTCAGCGAAGCTCCAACAAAAACGGGCCGCCTCGGCGTCGACCGTGCCGCTGAACAGCGAGGTGCTCGGGATCGCGGCAGGGCTCCGTTCCGGGGAACTCCGGGCGAAACAGCCGCTCCGCAGATGACATATACGCCGCCGGCGGACAACCGACGACGGCCGGGCCGATCGGGCGGACGAAAAGGCAAGGCGTTCGACGACAAATCAAGATTCTCAGAACGCGACGTGGATGCACCGCGCCAGCGTTCGATCGAAGAGCGCGTTTTGGACCAGGTTGGCACGGTCGATCGCGGACATTTGCGTGCGGTCCGCCTTGTTGAAGGCGCAACGATCCGCGAATTTGCTGAAGCTCTCGGTATCACTCCGCGCGATATCGTTCAACTGTTGATCAAACGAGGCGTTTTCGCGACGCTCAACCAGCCGATCGGTGAAAAGATGGCCAAGGAGATGGGAGCGGACTTCGGATTCGACGTCAGTTTTGTTCCGTTCGAGGAAATGGTCATCGAACAGGAATTTGAGGAGCTGATCGCGGCCGATGCCGACGATGTCGAGACCTCGCGACCGCCGGTCGTGACCGTCATGGGACAC
>JAEZIT010000021.1 GCA_023436495.1 Acidobacteriota bacterium | reverse complement strand
CCTGTAACCCCCCTTTTATGCAATACTTACCCCCTGTGGATATCCGCTATACAGAACAATTTGGTAATCTGGTATACATTATTTTTTTAAGCAACGATTTTACTTGGCTTTTTACGGTTTAACGTGTTAAACTTTTTCTGCGGTTGGTCAATCGCGTGCCTTTCTCTTATCTGCACCCCTAAACGGTACAGTTCCAAATATGAATAAGCAGAGGATCTCTGACTATTACAAGGCAATAGTTATCGCTTTAGGTGCCGTGTGTTTCGGCATCGCGGTGGTCCGTCTGCCCTTTGACGAGCTTGGGATCGGCTATATAGTTCTTTTCGTATTTTCACTTGCCATTGCACCCAGCCTCAATCTTGTTCTTCCGCGTTCTAAATTCTCAGTAAGCTTTTCCGATGCCGCTGTCTTCCTCTGTTTCCTTTTATACGGGGGCGAGGCTGCGATCGTATTGGCAACGGTGGATATGTTCGCCACCTGTTATTACCTGAAGTCGAAGAACGACATGGTGTTCGGCCGGTATATGATCGCGGCAAACACATTTATCGCTGCGACCGCCACCGCGGTGACTTATGTCGTGTGGTCCATGCTGCCGTTCGTAACGCACGGCGTCGGTATCGACAGCACACGCAAACTGATCTACGCACTCGGCATACTCACGATTACCCAGTTCATTGCAACGACGGTGCTCGGTGCGATTATCCAGTCTTTAAAGGATAATGCTCCGCTTTGGTCTACCTGGAAGAAGCACTATTTCTTCAGCTCGTTCTCACTCATTGTCGGAGCAGGTGTTGCCGGTATTATTTATAAGGTAATCAATTTTGCTGATTACATTACGACGGGCCTTGCCTTCCTGGCTCTTGCGGTCGCGTACCTGACGTACAGGCAATCGGTCGGCGAGATCAACGTAGCCATCGATCAGGTCGAAGAAGCCGAAAAACAAAAGGCCGAGACCGAACGTGTCCGCCGTCTCGAAGCGGAAAAACACGCCGAACAGCTAAAGCGGTCACTTGATAAAGAGGAAAAGGCGAATGCCGCACTTCGGAAGAGCGAACGAGACTTCCAATACGCCGCCATGCACGATTCGCTGACGAATCTTGCGAATCGAAAACAGTTCGGTGACTTCCTTCGGGTCCTGATAAACGAATACAAAGACGAACCTACCTCGACCTTTCACGTACTATTCCTCGACATCAGAAAATTCAAGAACGTAAACGACAGCCTCGGGCATACAATCGGCGACAAGGTCCTGATGATCGCAGCGAAACGTTTCATCAAGATGCTGAACCCGACCGACACCGTCGCCCGTATCGGCGGCGATGAGTTCGCGATCATTCTTCGCGGCCTCAGCACGGTCGGCAAAGCACAAAAGGTCGCGCGGCGCATCTGCGAAACGATCGAGCAGCCATTTTCGCTCAGCGGCAACCGAATTTCGATCAGCGTCAACGTCGGCATCGCCCCGTGCGATACGGAATACAACACCCCTGAGGAGGTCCTTCGCGACGCCGATATCGCGATGCACTACGCGAAGGAAAAGAACAGCGGGGTTGCAGTATTCACCAAGGAATTGCGTGCTCGCTTCCTCGAACACGTTCGATTTGAAACCGATCTTAGACATGCGCTCGACCGCGGCGAACTGTCCATCGTTTATCAGCCGGTGATCTCTCTGGAGCATGGAACGCTCGTCGGTTTTGAAGCGCTGACGCGTTGGCATCACAGCGAGTTCGGGCTAATACCGCCGAACAAGTTCATACCGATCGCGGAAGAATGCGGCCTTATCATCCCGATCACCTCCTGGATCTTGAACGAGACCACACGCCAGATCGTCGAATGGAAGAAGATCTCTCCCGCGTATAAAAAACTTGTCGTTAGCGTAAATATTTCCGGCAAACATTTGTCGCACGGAGACCTGGTCGAAGACGTCGAGAACGCGTTGGAAAGCTCACAGCTTGACGCTCGTTCACTGAAGCTAGAAATAACCGAAAGCACCGCGATGGAAAACGCTGAACATACAGTAAATGTCCTTCAGCGGCTAAAACAGATCGGAGTCAAGCTCAGCATCGACGATTTTGGGACCGGCTATTCATCGCTGAGCTATCTGCACAGACTGCCTTTCGATACGCTCAAGATCGACCGTTCGTTCGTATATTCGGTCGGAGAGCATGGCGAGAACTCTGAGATCCTCCAGACCATCATTTCCCTGGCCAAGAACCTGAAAATGCGCGTGATCGCCGAAGGCATCGAAACCGACAGCCAGCTTTCAGTGCTGAAGAACCTCGGCTGCGATTACGGCCAGGGCTTCCTGCTTTCCAAGCCCAAGCCAAAGGTCGAAGCCGAACGCATGCTGTATCAGCATCCGAACTGGTTCCGGCTTCCCCACAGCGGCTCGTCGGCCGTTGTGCAGAACGCCGCCGACAACAACCTTCCTGTGTTCTAGCTCGTGGCGGACGAGTGTTTGCCGTAACATACTGTCGCACCTTATAATTTAGGGAAACCCTATAAATTCTGAGGTGCGTTTTTATGTTTAAAGGATTTGTCTTTTTGCTCGCTATGGCCTTATTAAGCTCTATCGTTCCCGCCCAAACCGGATTCCAGTATCCAAAACCGAGGAAAGTGGACCACACGGATGATTATCACGGCACCAAGGTCGCCGACCCGTACAGGTGGATGGAAGACGATAATTCAGCCGAGATCAAGGAGTGGATCGAAGCGGAGAATAAACTCACTGATTCCTACCTTAACGACATCCCTCAGCGGGCGAAGTTCAAATCACGCCTTACTGAGCTCTGGAACTACGAAAAATATTCAGCTCCGTTTAAGGAAGGCGGCAAATATTTCTATTTCAAGAACGACGGCCTGCAGAATCAATCGGTCCTCTACACGGCGGATTCGCTGACGGACAAAGGACGCGTTCTGCTCGACCCGAACACTCTCGCCGCTGACGGAACGGTGGCTCTGACCGGCCTCGACATCAGCCGCGACGGGAAAACGCTTGCGTACGGCACGGCGGCTTCGGGTTCGGATTGGCAGGAATGGCGGTTTCGCGACATCGCGACCGGGAAAGATCTGCCGGACGTACTGAGAAATATAAAATTCTCTTCCGCTTCGTGGTCCGCTGATAACAAGGGCGTTTTCTACTCGCGTTATCCGGCCGCCGATGAAAAATCGAAACTCTCCGCCGAGAATTACGACCAGAAGCTCTATTACCACGTGATCGGAACGCCGCAGTCCGAGGACGTCCTGATCTATGAAAGGCCTGACGACAAGACCCTGGGCATTGGAGCATCGGTCAGCGAAGACGGCAAATGGCTGGCATTGAACGTTTGGAAAGGTACTTCACCGAAGAACCAGTTTTATTACAAGGACCTGACGAAAAAGGATGCGGCCGTGGCGCCGCTGGTCGATAAGTTCGTCGCGGAATACACGTTTCTCGGCAACGTCGGCCCTGTCTTCTATTTCAAGACCGACCTGAATGCTCCGCTGGGCAAGGTCGTATCGGTTGATGTTTCAGAAGCCGATCGAAAATGGCGCGATGTCGTTCCCGAAGCCGCTGAGACGATCGACAGCGTATCCATCGTCAATAACCAGTTCGCGGTCAATTATTTGAAGGACGCCTACTCGCAGGTCCGCATTTTCGGACTGGACGGCAAACTCGTCCGCAACGTAGAACTTCCCGGCATAGGCACCGCCGGCGGTTTTGGCGGTAAACAAAGTGACACCGAAGCGTTCTATTCTTATTCCAGTTTTAACGCGGCACCGACGATCTATCGTTACGATATGAAGACCGGCAAAAGCGAGGTTTTCCGCCAATCGAAGGTCGCGTTTGATCCTGCAAAATTCGAAGTAAAACAAGTCTTCTATTCGAGTAAGGACGGAACAAAGGTCCCTATGTTCATCGTCGCGAAGAAAGGCATCACGCTTGACGGTACAAACCCGACATTGCTTTACGGTTATGGCGGTTTCAACGTGCCGGTGTCCCCTTCATTTTCGGTTTCGCGTCTGGTCTGGATGGAGATGGGCGGAGTCTATGCTGTGGCGAACATCCGGGGCGGCAGCGAATACGGCGAAGCCTGGCACCAAGCCGGCACTAGGCTTAAGAAACAGAATGTTTTCGACGATTTCATCGGAGCGGCCGAATGGCTGGTCGCCAATAAATACACACAGCCGTCGAAGCTTGCGATCCAGGGCGGTTCGAACGGCGGGCTGCTTGTCGGAGCGGTCCTTAATCAGCGTCCCGAGCTATTCGGCGCCGCTCTGCCGGCCGTTGGCGTCATGGACATGCTGCGGTTTCACAAATTCACGATCGGCTGGGCGTGGACGTCCGATTACGGTTCGCCGGACAATGCCGAAGAATTCAAGGCATTACATGCCTATTCGCCCTATCACAACATAAAACCGGGCACGAAATACCCTGCAACGCTCGTAACCACCGCCGACCACGACGACCGTGTATTTCCGGCTCACAGCTTTAAATACGCTGCCGCGCTGCAGGAAGCACAAGCCGGCGATGCTCCGATCCTGATCCGCATCGAAACCAAGGCCGGCCACGGCGCCGGTAAACCCACCGCCAAGGTGATCGAAGAACAGGCCGACATCTACGGGTTCCTGTTCAAGAACCTCAAAATGGAATAAACGGAACAATCCACAACGGACCGCTGGTCCGTCGACGCCGCGGGCCCGCCGGTCCGCGGCACATTCTCGCACGGCTCATCGGCGCGCTTCACCGCCCCTCAAATATTTAGTATTTCACGGAGCTCGAGTTCGCGGGCATTCATTTCGCCGTCGTCGGTTTCGTGGTCGTAACCGCACAAGTGCAGCAAGCCGTGCAGGATCAACTGTTTTATCTCGCTTTCCAGCGAAAGGCCGTTTTCTGCCGCCTGCTTTTCCGCCTGCTCGACGGAAATTACGATGTCGCCCAAGTTTTTGTTATCCGGTTCGAATTCGTCAGGTTCCTGCGGAAATGACAGCACATCCGTCGTCGAATCCTTGCCGCGAAAGAACTTATGCAGCTCCCTCATGCGCCGGTCTGAGACAAATGCCACCGAAAACGTGCCTTCGCCCGCCTCTTCGACCGTTTCGGAAAGCGCCGCCACAAACGCATCGAAAGACTTCGCCTCGATCTTAACCTTTCGCTGGAGATTGACGATCATTCAGAATGGTGCGGCGGCGTAATTGTACCTATTCGCTGCGCCCATCGCCTGTCGTGTGGGCCTCATATGCCTTGACGATCATCTGAACGAGCTTATGCCTGACGACGTCCTTTTCGCCAAAGTAGACGAATTCGATACCTTCGAGATTGGCGAGTACCTGTTCGGCTTCTTTGAGGCCGCTTTTCTGGCCGCGGGGCAGGTCGATCTGGGTCTTGTCGCCCGTGACCACCGCCTTTGAGCCGAAGCCGATACGCGTTAGAAACATCTTCATCTGCTCGCTCGTGGTGTTTTGCGCTTCATCAAGGATGATGAAGGCGTCCGACAGCGTTCGCCCACGCATGAAGGCAAGCGGAGCGATCTCGATAATGCGCTTTTCCAGCATCTTCGTCACCTTTTCGGCATCGACCAGATCGAAAAGCGCGTCGTACAGGGGCCGAAGATAAGGATCGACCTTCTCCTGCAGATCGCCCGGCAGAAAGCCGAGCCGCTCGCCGGCCTCGACCGCGGGCCGGGTAAGGATAATGCGGCTGACCTGCTTCTTGAATAGTGCATCAACCGCCATCGCCACTGCCAGAAAGCTCTTTCCCGTACCCGCGACGCCGATGCCGAACACGAGGTCGCGGTCCGCGATCGCGTCGAGGTATTTACGTTGATTGGCGGTCTTCGGTGCAACCTGCTTCTTGCCCGACGGGTTAAATCTCGCTTTCAAAAAGTAATCCTTCAGGCTATATGCACGGTCCTCGGCTATCTGTTTGAAGGCATCGCGAAGTTCCTTATCGCTGAAGCTATTCCCTTCATCAAACAAGTCCGCAAAATCCCGCAGGATCTGCTCGACCGTACTGATGTCGCGATCGTCGCCGTCGATCAGCAGTTCGTTCCCGCGTGCTCCGATATTCACGTCGAGCAGCGATTCGAGGTATTTGATGTTTTGATCTTGTACGCCGAACAGAGTGTTCAGGCCTTGAGGCGGAAGTTCGAGTTTTTTAAGTGTGCTCAAATTAAATGTGTCCCGAGAATCTAATATAAGCGTTATGAAAGTAGGCTACTAAAAGCCTTTATGGCTGTCAACGTGATCGCGGAAACTGTTCACGTCTACGCAATGGCACGCCTATTGCACGACATAATACCACGTTGCAGCAACTGTACTAAAACATTTCAAGGGGAGTAGTAATGATTCAAGGTTTATTTTTAGATGCAGACACGGTATTCGGAATTGCAGCAGGAGCAGCAGACGAACAAGCGGTTGAACAGGAAAACACTGAAGTGATCATCAGAAGAAATTCGCCGGCGGCAGACGCTCCGGAAAGGCCGAGGGCTTTTTATGACAGGGCCAGAGGCATATATTTCCGTTCACAAATGACGCGTGCCGCAAGGCCCACGAGCATAATCTAAGGAGGTTTTACAAGATCATGCCGAGAGGAGACAAAGACAAATACACGGACAAACAGAAACGCAAGGCCGAACATATCGAAGAAGGCTATAAAAAAAGCGGCGTTTCCACAGACGAAGCTGAAAGCCGTGCTTGGGCAACCGTCAACAAACAGGACGGCGGCGGCAAAAAGAGCGGCTCCGGTCGCAAGAAATCATCGAAATAACAATTGAAAAGTAGCGGGGAGAGGAGAGAGCCGGCCATGATGCCTGCCTTTCCTCTTTTCCAATTTAAGGGGGAAATATATGGCCACAAAAGCGGTGAAAGCGAAGACGAAGGACGCCGGTCCCGGCCCGGATCAGAAAGGACGCCGGCCAAAGAATCCATTGCCGGCACAGAAACAGCCGCGGCCCGGAATCGAAGAGAACATCGAACCGCGTCCGCAGTATCTGGCACCCAAATATAAGGGTTCGGGCAAACTAAAGGGAAAAGCCGCGATAATTACCGGCGGTGATTCGGGGATTGGGCGTTCTGTCGCCGTGCTGTACGCACGCGAAGGTGCGGATGTCGCTATTGTTCACCTGCCCAAGGAAAAGGTCGACGCGCAGGAAACCGCAGCAGCCGTTGAGAAAGAAGGCGGAAAGGCTCTGCTGATACCCGGCGATGTTAAAGACCCGAAATTCTGCACGCGTGCGGTAAACAAGGCGGCGAAGGAATTCGGCAGGCTCGACTTGCTGATCAACAACGCCGCATTCCAGATGCATCAGGGATCAATCGAAGACATTACCGACGAACAATTTGACGAAACCTTTCGGACCAACATTTACGGCTATTTCTATATGGCAAAGGCGGCATTAAAGCACCTTCCGAAAGGAGGTGCGATCGTAAATTGCGGGTCTATAACAGGATTAGAAGGCAGCAAGGAACTTATCGATTATTCGGCAACGAAAGGCGCTATCCATGCGTTCACGAAATCCCTTGCACAAAGCCTCGCAGAGAAAGGTATTCGGGTCAATTGCGTCTCGCCCGGCCCCGTCTGGACACCGCTGAATGTCGCGGACAAGGAGCCGCAGGAAGTCGCGAAACACGGCGCGGACACACCGATGAAGCGGCCGGCCCAACCGGAAGAGATCGCCCCGGCGTTCGTATATTTCGCGTCAAATGTCGATTCCAGCTACGTAACTGGCGAGGTATTGACGCTGCTCGGCGGTGAAACGAGGGCTGGTTAGAAATGAAAAAGGCGGCCGATACGACCGCCTTTGTTTGAATTAAATTTCGAACTTATTTTCCGGCGACCTGCACTCGTGCGGTTGCGCGTTCGACGCGTTCGCGTTCGGCTTCAGTTTCGTCGATCGGAAGCGTGCCGGCGGCGGCGAGTGCCTTTTCGGCTGCTTCGAGCTCGGCTCGTGCCGATGCGGGATCGATCTCGGA
Source organism: Acidobacteriota bacterium (assembly GCA_023436495.1). Taxonomy (GTDB): domain Bacteria; phylum Acidobacteriota; class Blastocatellia; order Pyrinomonadales; family Pyrinomonadaceae; genus OLB17. The sequence goes on along the minus strand of JAEZIT010000021.1, from coordinate 13,261 downwards.
CGCCGCTTCGGCCATGTCCGCAAGGACCGCTACCTTATTCGAATTCACCTCGACAAATCCGCCCGAAACGACCATCCGTTCGGCCCGTCCGTTCACATCGTATGATAGTACGCCTGGCCGAAGCGCGGAAATAAGCGGTGCGTGATTCGGCAGAATGCCGGTATCGCCGCTCACTGTCGGAACGGTGACCGAATCAACCGAATCGTCGAAGACCTTGCGTTCAGGAGTTACAATTTCCAGTTTAAGCATCTCTTTATATTCTGAACTGCGATCCGCGGCCGCCCTTCACCTGGTGTGAACCCGGGCATCGGCGAGACGCAGACCGCAAATCGATGATCGCAATTGACCTACGCTCCAGCTGCCATCTTGGCCGCCTTCTCGCGTGCTTCTTCGATGGTGCCGACCATGTAGAACGACTGTTCCGGCATGTCGTCGCACTTTCCGTCGAGAATTTCGCGGAAGCCCTTGATGGTATCTTCGACCTTGACGTACTTGCCCGGGATACCCGTAAACTGCTCGCCGACCGTGAACGGCTGCGAGAAGAAACGCTGGATCTTACGGGCACGTGCGACGGTCAGCTTGTCGTCTTCGGAAAGCTCGTCCAAACCGAGGATCGCGATGATATCCTGCAGGTCTTTGTAACGCTGAAGGATACGCTTCACTTCCTGTGCGGTGTTGTAATGTTCGTCGCCGACGATCTGCGGGTCCAGAATACGCGAGTTCGAAGCCAGCGGGTCGACTGCCGGGTAAATTCCGAGCTCAACGATCTGTCGCGACAGGGCCGTAACCGCGTCGAGGTGAGCAAACGTCGTAGCCGGAGCCGGATCGGTGTAATCGTCCGCCGGAACATATACGGCTTGGATCGACGTAATAGCACCGGTCTTGGTCGACGTGATGCGTTCCTGCATCTCGCCCATTTCTGTTGCAAGGTTCGGCTGGTAGCCCACGGCCGACGGCATACGTCCGAGCAGAGCGGACACTTCCGATCCCGCCTGCGTGAAGCGGAAAATATTGTCGACGAAGAACAGCACGTCGTTGCCCTGATCGCGGAAATACTCAGCGACCGTAAGGCCCGACAGAGCAACCCGCAGGCGTGCTCCCGGAGGTTCGGTCATCTGGCCGTAAACCAGCGACACCTTGGAATTCTTGATCGCTTCCCTATCTACCTTCGACAGGTCAAAGGCCCCGGTCTCTTCCATGTTGTGCATGAAGCCTTCGCCGTAGGTGATAACGCCCGATTCGACCATTTCGCGGAGAAGGTCGTTGCCCTCACGCGTACGTTCGCCGACGCCCGCAAAAACCGAATAACCTTCGCGGCCCTTTGCGACGTTGTTGATCAGTTCCATGATAAGGACCGTCTTGCCGACGCCGGCGCCGCCGAACAGCCCGATCTTACCGCCGCGTAGAAACGGCTGGACAAGGTCGATGACCTTGATGCCCGTTTCGAACATTTCGAGTTCCGTCGCCTGCTCAGCAAAATCCGGTGCATGGCGGTGGATCGACGAACGCTCCGTCGTGACGACATCGCCGAGTTCGTCCACGGGTTCGCCAATCACGTTCATCACACGCCCGAGCGTTGCTGCTCCGACCGGAACCATGATCGGCCCGCCCTGGTCTTCGACCTTCATGCCGCGGACCATTCCATCCGTAGGCAGCATCGAAACGGCACGAACGCGGCCTTCTCCCAAATGCTGCTGGACCTCGGCAATAACATCGATCTTCTCCGCAACGTCAAATCCTTCCGACGTGATGCGAAGTGCCTGATAGATCGGCGGCAAATAATTATCCGAAAATTCTACGTCGACGACCGGCCCGATGATCTGCACTACGTGCCCGACCTGTCCGTTTCCGTTATTAGCCATTTTGTTAAATTACTCTCCTAATAGAAAAGAAAAATGCTTTATATACAAAGGAGAAAGAATATCATACCGCCCGCCAACCCTGCAAAGGCATACACTATATTGTGGCTAGCCCCGACCCATGCCTTTCATCGACAGAATTAATTAGTAATTTCGTAGTAAATAATTTACTAACTGTAAGCCCGTGTCGAGTGTGTTAACGGGGCTCGGCGATGAAATCGAAGTCAGTAACGTCCTCGTTCAGCGTTATCATCCTTGACGGCACCGCAATGTTCACTGATTTCGGCGAAACACTGACAATATACGACTTGCCGTTGGTTAGCTCAGTAAACCGAAAATGGCCGAACGGATTCGCGCGAGCGGTTCTTGCGACAATATCCGGCCCACTGATCGACACAAGCGCAAACGGCACGCCGCGGCCGTCCGCGGTCAGCACACGGCCACTGATCGAAACATTCGCCGACGTCGGAGCCGTGACCGCGGTAAGCGAGAAATTATCGATGGCAAGCCCGTCCTCGACACCGCTTCCAACATTTGAAGGCACGTCATAATCCAGCCATCGGATGAATATCGTCGAACCATTCTGGAGTTCAAGCGATGAAAGTGTGGAAGTAATACCCGATTGCCGATTCGCCGCCGCATTGCCATCACGTATCCCGGTGGCTGTTGCTGTACTCGGCGTGAGAAAGTCCAGTTCATTTACGTCGATCCAAGTTCCCGTCGTCAAGGACGTTGCGTCAAGACTATACTGGAAATCGAGTCGGTCAGCTCGACCCAGCACAGCCAGGTGCCACAATTCACCATCAAACTGGATAACGATCGAAGTTATTGTCTTCCCCGAATTATTTGTGAAGCAGCCTCCAATTGTTGGATTAAGCGCACTTGCTCGCTTGCCGCCCAATGCCCTGTCTGTAATTGCTGGGTTAGAGTTTGAACCATAACTATAGGTGTTGGCTCCCGAAACCCTTCCATTACTCACGAAATACGAATCATTAGCGCTTGATCCGGATTCGGCAAATCCAAACCCGATGGGCATTAGGTCGCTCGTGGTTTCAAATGCGTTCGAAAGCGTATTGAAATCCTGAGAATAAGTAAGATTATCAGCGGTAAGTTCCGCGCAGACGGGCTGTTGTCCTTGTCCGAACGCTGCTGGCAGCAGACAGAGAACACACGCCAACACAAATGGGAGCCGGTGCATAAATTTATTTGTATCCTTGTTTAAGCGAGAGTTTTGGCGATGACCCGCCAAATTTTGAACGAAGAATAACCAACAACCAAATCGATAGTCAAGTGAAGGCGCAGACCACAGACTATTTTTTGAAAAATAGGCCGCTCCTCTCCAACCTTTTTACCGTCAAATCGCTCTCATCAGACAACGACGTTCCCAAAATTATTAATTAATAATTAGCAAATTCAAAATTATTTCCCATAAAGCATTGTTAATACAGGCCACAAACTTAGCAGAGCTCTCACCGGCCGCTGCTGCGATCGTAACCCGGACGATTATCTGTTCGGTAAATCAGCCTCTATTTGCAGCGGGACCGCTTGGTCTTTCTGGCGTCTTGTTTCGTGGTTCCATCACATGATCCACCTCTCCATACCTTGCCGAGCGCCGCCCAAACTTCTCCCATTGTCCATTCTTATTATGCTAATCTCATCTATATCAACATATGGCTGAATCGAACCAAACCGCCGATCCCTGCGTGATGATAATCTTCGGTGCGACCGGAGACCTTACCAAACGCAAGCTCTTCCCTGCCCTGTACAACCTTGCGAAGGACGATTACCTTCCCGACCGCTTCGCGATCATCGGCGTCGGGCGTCAGGAATTGGAATGTGCCGATTTTCGGGAACAGATGACCGAGAATCTTCGGGAATTCGGTGCCGGCAAGCCGAACGAAAAGATGATCGCGTGGTTCGAGGAACGCACATATTACACCGGCGGCGATTTCAACGACGACAAGAAGCTCTTCGGCGACCTGAAACGCCTCGCGGCCGAGGTCTGTGAGACGCACGATATACCGGAGAATTACTTCTATTATATGGCGATCCCGCCGGACCTGTTCGCGAACGTCGCACAAAAGGTCGTAAAGAACGGAATGGGCCGCGAAGAGGACGGCAATTGGCGGCGGTTCATTTTCGAAAAACCTTTCGGCCACGACCTCGAATCAGCCCGAAAGCTGAACGCCGACTTGCGAAAGATACTTCGCGAACAGCAGATCTACCGCATCGACCATTACCTGGGGAAAGAAACGGTCCAGAATATCCTCGTTTTCCGTTTCGGCAACAGCATCTTTGAACCGATCTGGAACCGCAATTTCGTGGACCACGTACAGATAACCGTCGCGGAAAAGCTCGGCGTCGAACAACGCGGCGGCTATTACGATTCTGCCGGAGCCCTGCGGGATATGATCCCAAACCACATATTCCAGCTCCTGACGCTGACCGCAATGGAACCGCCCGGATCGTTCAAGGCGAACGCCGTCCGTGATGAACAGGCGAAGATACTCTCGGCGGTGCAGGCATTTACGCCGGAGGACGTACTGCAAAAAGCCGTCCGCGGCCAATACGGCGAAGGCAAGATCGACAACAAGAACGTCCCCGCATACCGCAGCGAGGAAAAGGTCGCCGCCGATTCCAATACCGAAACGTTCGCCGCCTTGAAATTGTCCATCGATAATTGGCGTTGGGCGGGCGTTCCCTTTTATGTGCGGACCGGCAAACGAATGCCGTGCAAACATTCCAGCATCATCATCCAATTCAAGCGGGCTCCGTTCGTCCTTTTTCGCGAAACGTCCGTCGAACGCCTGACCACCAACCGAATCGTCATCCACATCCAGCCCGACGAAGGCATCACGCTGCATTTCGGCGCGAAGATCCCCGGCCCGGTGGTGAACATGGGCCCGGTCGATATGGACTTCAATTACGTCGAGCATTTCGGCGAACAGGCCAGCACCGGATACGAACGTCTCTTGTTCGATTGCATGATCGGCGACGCCACGCTCTTTCAACGCGAGGACATGGTCGAAGCAAGCTGGCAGATCGTCACCCCGATACTCGACGTCTGGAACGCGATCCCCGCCCGCGACTTCCCGAATTATGCCGCCGGAAGCTGGGGACCGCACGAATCTGAGATTTTGCTGGAAAATGACGGCAGGACGTGGAAGAATATACTTGATTGACCAATGCGTGACATTACCATCGCAAGCGATGCCGAAGACCTTTATGAGCTTGCGGCCGAGGCGTTCATCCAATTCGCCCGCGAGGCGGTAGAGGAGCGCGGCGTCTTCTACGTGGCTTTGTCCGGTGGCTCTACGCCAAAGGCGATGTACCACTTGCTAACGACCGAAGCCTATCGCGACCGCGTTCAATGGAATAATGTTAAATTTTACTTCGGCGACGAACGCTTCGTGCCGCCGGCAGCCGACCAGAGCAATTTCAGGATGGCGTACCTGAATCTATTCAAACCGCTCAGCATCCCGCCAGCGAACATCTTTCGTTGGAAGACCGAGATCGGCGAAACGAAACACGTTGCCCGTCAATACGAGCAGCAGATATCCGAGATGGCTGCGGACGGAATGCCCGTCTTTGACCTGTTCCTGCTCGGCATGGGCCCCGACGGCCACGTCGCGTCCCTGTTTCCTCATTCAAAGGCGCTCACGGAAACTCAGCACCTCGCTGTCCCGAACTGGATCGAAAAACTGCACACTTGGCGGCTGACGATGACCTATGCCGTCATCAACCGCTCGCGGACGGTTATGTTTCTTGTTTCAGGTGAAGAAAAGGCTGAAGCGCTGCGGGACGTCCTTGAAAGCAAAAAGAATCCCGAACATCTCCCGGCACAGGGCGTCAAGCCAAAGGACGGCCGCCTGCTCTGGTTCGTCGACGAAGGGGCCGCCAAATACTTGAAACATAAGGCTTCTTCGGTTCACAATTAATGCCCGACCATTTACAATTATCCGGAATATGGAGATCGAGTTAATCATCGCCGCCGTCATCCTGCTGGTGCTTGTGTTCCTGGCGACGATCGACATGGCGTATACACAGCTTTCGGACGTCAGCCTTCGACGGCTCGCATCCGACGCCGAAGAGGCAAAACGCACCGATTCGGCGACGTTTCTCAGTGAGATCCTCGAAAATCGGCCCCGTTTTCGCTTTGCTCTCTCGTCGACGATCCAGATCCTGATGATCGTCTTCACGGTTCTGATCACGGTCGCTGCGACGGTTTTCACTGCCTCGCACGCCGAACTGCTTCTGGTCGCTCTCATCGTCGCGCTCGCCGCGACCGTCATTTTCCGCCAAGTTATCCCGCGGATCATCATCCGCCGCAATCCCGAGCCGATACTGCTGTTCCTGCTTCCGGCCGTTCGGCCGATCTTCCGGATCGTAAGCGTTTTTGCCCAGCCGTTCGCCTCGAAGGCCGCTCTAAAAGAGAAACAGCGCCTCGAAGCCACCGCCACACCCGAAGCCGCCGAAGAACGCGCCGAAGACATTGCCGACGATTTCCATGCACTGATGGAGGTTGGCGAAGCCGAGGGCATCATCGAGGAGAAGGACCGCGAGCTGATAGAGACCATGGTCGAATTCAGCGAGACCCGCGCCGGCGAGATAATGACGCCGCGGACCGAGATCTGCGCCCTTCCGCTTGATTCGACCGTCCGCGACGCCCGCGACTTGATCATCAACGAGAAATATTCCCGGCTGCTCGTCTATCGCGATTCGATCGACAATATCGAAGGCGTAATCTACGTCCGAGACCTCCTGCAAGCATGGGCCGACGGCAAGGAAGAAATGCCGATCGAAGGGATGCTTCGCGCCGTTTACTTCGTGCCCGAAACAAAATCCGCGTCCGAGCTGCTTACGAACATGCAGCTCAATCACATCCAGATCGCCGTCGTCGTCGATGAATACGGCGGCGTCGCGGGGATAATCACCGTCGAAGACATCCTTGAAGAGATCGTCGGCGAGATCGAGGACGAAGACATCGAAGACGAAGAGATAATCGAGATAATCGAGAGCGAGGACGGATATTTTGACGTGCTCGGTTCGACCGAGATCGACAAGATCGAACGCCTCTTTGACATCGAACTCGAAGACGAGGATTTCACCACCATCGCCGGCCTTGTCACCAGCGAAGCGGGCTACGTTCCCAAGTCGGGCGAACGCCTGAACATGCGCGGCCTCGAGGTCGAGGTGCTGCGTGCCGACGAAAAGAAGGTCCGCCTCCTGCGTCTCCGTCGTGAGGACGAATCAGGCCCAGACGAACCCGAATCCGCCGAATGAAATTTCTGGCAATTCCGGCGCGGTCTGATATAATCATCACACCCCAAAATTCACAATAAGGAGTAATCAAGATGGCAATCAGACTTGGCGATACAGCTCCCGATTTTACCGCGGAAACTACCGAAGGAACCATAAACTTTCATGAATGGCTCGGCGACAGCTGGGGCGTGCTCTTTTCGCACCCGCGTGATTACACGCCCGTTTGCACGACCGAGCTCGGGATGGCCGCAAGGCTTAAACCCGAATTCGATAAACGGAACGTAAAGATGATCGGCCTCAGCGTCGATCCGCTCGATTCGCACAAAGGCTGGGCCGACGACATCGCCGAAACTCAGGGCACGCCCCTGAATTTCCCGGTCATCGCCGACTCCGACCGCAAGGTGTCCGACCTTTACGACATGATCCATCCGAACGCCAGCGATACGTTCACCGTACGCTCTGTTTACGTCATCGGGCCGGACAAAAAGGTCAAACTGACGCTGACCTATCCCGCAAGCACCGGCCGAAACTTCGACGAACTGCTCCGCGTGATCGATTCGCTTCAGCTTACCGCCGATTACAGCGTAGCAACGCCCGTGAACTGGAAGGACGGCGATGATTGCATCATCGTTCCGTCGATCTCGGACGAAGAGGCACGGTCCAAATTCCCCGCCGGCTTCAAAACCGTAAAACCATACCTGCGCATTACGCCGCAGCCCAACAAAACCGGCAAACAGGAATCACAGTCGGCATAAACAATGTAGGGTGGGCCGCCGGTCCGCCCTCCTATCAACAGTCGGAACCGCCTCGCATGAGCGTGTGAGTTTTCCGTACTTTCGACAATGTCTCACACGCAGTGTCACTAAAGATTGCCCGGTCCAATGCGAATTAACCCTGGCTTTAGCTCAATTCGGCGTGCCGAGGGCCAATTCGCCTAAAACTTAATACCGGCAACTTGAAACTCGTGGCCGGAAACTTGAAACTATCTACGATGAAACTCCACGCCGAAACGAACGGCCAAACCCACGTCGTCGACCTCCGCCGCGACGGTGAAAAGGTCTTCGCGAATGTTGACGGCCGCACTTACGAACTCGAAGCCGCCGAACCTGAATCGAACGTTTTCCTGCTTAAGCACGAAGGCCGCGTGTTCGAGGTCTACGTCACGCCGCCTGCCGTCGCCGGCGAACCGACGCACGCCCGCATCGGCGGAAACGAATTCGACGTCACGCTGATCGACCCGAAACGCCTGCGCGGCGGCGGTTCTGCTCATTCGCACGATCACGGCATGGCGGAGATCAAAACCGCGATGCCCGGCAAGATCGTCCGCATCCTCGTCCCGGCCGGCACCGAGGTCCAGAAAGGCGACGGCATAATTGTTGTAGAAGCAATGAAAATGCAGAACGAGCTGAAAAGCCCAAAGGACGGCGTCGTCAAAGAGGTCCGCGGCACTGAAGGCTCGACCGTAAACGCCGGCGACGTACTTGCAGTGATCGAATAAAATCTATACCTAATTCAGCTTCGTTCCGCAGAATTTGCAGAACGTCGCGTCGATATCATGGCCTTCCGCATGACATTCCGGGCAAACGTGCGTCGATTGCGACATCACGCCGCGAGTCAGTTCGGCCGTCACGATTCCCGTCGGCACGGCGATGATCCCGTAACCCATTATCATCACCAGCGACGCCAGAAATTTCCCTAATCCCGTCTTCGGCGACAGGTCACCGTACCCGACGGTCGTCAGAGTAACGATCGCCCAATACATACTCGTCGGAATGTCGGTAAAACCGTTCTCTTCACCCTCGATCACGTACATCGTCGTGCCGATCACCGTCACCAGCAGCACTATCGTGATCACGAATACAATGATCTTCTTCCGGCTTGCTTTCAGTGCGGCCATGATCACGGCCGCCGCCGAAACATATTCCGTCAGCTTCAATATCCTGAATATCCGCAGCAGCCGCAGAATGCGCACCGCCATCAGGTACTGCGTCCCCGGAATAAAGAGGCTTATGTACGAAGGCATTATCGACAAAACATCGATGATCCCGTAAAAGCTGAACGCGTATCGCAGCGGATGCCTGACAGCCAGCAGGCGCATTATATATTCCGCCGTAAACAGGACCGTAACCACCCATTCCGCCGCGTCCAGCAGCGCTCCATAATCGCGCCGCACCGTCGTCACGCTTTCCAAAACAACGGCCACGACGCTGAATATGATCACCCATATCAACGCCAGGTCGAACGCACGGCCTCCCGGCGTTTCCGCTTCAAAGATCAGTTCGTACAGCCGGTTCCGCCAATCGGCACGCGGCCGCTCTGTGGGTTCGATCTCCATCCGGTTTATTTAACTATAATTCCGGACAAAAATCACGAATTCGTTTTCTAACCCGCAGAAACAAACGCGCTTTCCGCGACCAGCCGGCGCATCGGAGCCGCCAGGCCTTCCATCATCGCCGCAAACCCGCCGAATGTCAGCGATTGGTCGCCGTCGGACCAAGCTTTTTCAGGTTCGGGATGGACCTCGACGATGACGCCGTCTGCGCCGATCGCGATCGCCGCACGGGCACACGCCGGAACGATGCTCCGCTTTCCGGTCGCGTGCGACGGATCGACAACGACCGGCAAATGCGTCATTTCCTTGACCAGAGCGACGGCCGCGAGGTCCATCGTGTTTCGCAGAGAATTGTCGAACGTCTTTATCCCGCGTTCGCACAGCACGACGTTCTCGTTCCCGCCGTGCAGCAGGTATTCTGCCGCAGACAGCCACTCCTTCACCGTTGCCGAAGGCCCGCGTTTCAGCAGCACCGGCCTGCCCGTTTTCGCCAGCTTTCGCAGCAGGGCGAAATTCTGCATGTTCCTTGCTCCGACCTGCAGCATATCGGCGTGGTCGCATACGACCGCGATGTCGTCCTCGCTCATCACCTCGGTCACGACCGGCATTCCCGCCTCATCGCCCGCTTCCCGAAGCAGCCGCAGCCCTTCGATGCCCAAGCCCTGAAAATCGTAAGGCGAGGTCCGCGGTTTATACGCGCCTCCGCGCAGTATCGACGCCCCGCGGTCCTTTAACGCGATCGCCGTCCATATGACCTGTTCCCTCGATTCGACCGAACAGGGCCCGGCCATTACCACCGCTCCGCCTCCGCCGATCGGCACGTCGCCGACCATGACGACCGTCTGCTGCCCCTGCCGTTTCGCCGTTAATTGCCGTTCCGGCGTGCTATTCCCGTTCCTGTTTCGTGTTCTTCCGCTGTCTAACATTTGTTTATTTCCTGTCCCTTATCAGATAAAACCTGGTCCAGTTGTCCGGCCGGTCTGCTATCGATTCTCTTAATATCTTTGCCCCGTAAATTTCCGCGGCACGCCTGCTGCCTATCGCCGCTGCCGTCGCATCGCCTCCTGCCGCGGCATTGCGAACGCCGCTCGCCGTGTCCGCGCACTCGACGCCGCGTAGGTGCGGGTAGTCTTTAAAAAACACCGAGCATTGCCCCAAGGCGGCCGGGTGCGACATCACCGACCTGATACTTTCAAATTCCGCATCTTTGCGGCCCGCCAGAACGTGATCGACCTCGACGACCGTTTCGCCCTGTATCTCGATCCCGTTGTCCTCTATCATATCGGCCCCCGCGTCGATCCGCCCGATGATGCGGTTTTCTACCGGCAGCACCGCATGGTCCGCCTTTCCGCTTTTCAAAAGCCGGACGGCTTCGGCAAACGATTCCGCCGAGCGGATCTCACATTCGTCACCCAACAACCGCCGCGCCGCTTCCTCGCTGTACGAACCCGCGATCCCTTGTATCGCCACGATCGCCATCATCGAACTCCCGCGTTTCTTTCTGCCGAATTCGCCACGTCGAACTGTATCTGCCGCGATTCACGCAGGATCCGGCGGTATATACGGCCGACGGCCTCGGGTTCCATTATGCCGCTGCAGGCCGCCGTCACGCTTCGCAGCACCTCCGATTCGCGCTCCCAATCGACGACCGGCAACCCGGCACGCGCCTTTATGTCGCCCACCTCCGCCGAGATCGCCGCGCGCATCTCCAACAGTTCGACTATTCGTCGATCTATGTCGTCTATCTGTGTTCTGCATTCGCTCAGGTTCATGTTCTCGCTCCAAAATCGAAAAAGCCGCCCAACCTTTCGGTCAAACGGCTTTTGCTCGGTTTATATCTTTGCTTCTATCGCAAACCAAACTTCAGCCGTTTCACCGTAAAGTAAAAGTAGAAAAAGCTAAAGTTGTTAAAATTGATGGCCTGCATTGGATAATCGAAAGTTATCTCGCTGGTGATAAGATAAGTTTCTTTTCTGCCGCTGTCAAGCGGTTTTTATTGGATCTTTTCCGCGACGGTCGATTCGAGCAGCTCTTCCGCCGCCTTCAGCTTCGCGGTCGCGTCATCAAACCATTGACTGTCAATGCTTTCCGCCTCCCTTTCGACTGACAGCGCACGCCGCGTCTCTTCCGGTGCGGTGCCGCCGTAAATTGTGCGGACATTGACGAAATTCTCCGGCGAGACCGCGGCCGCGAGGTCGTCGGCGGTCATTTCCAATTCCCTGCCGATCGTTTCCTTTGCCGCATTCTGCAGCATTTCGTGTGTGATCTCGCCGCCGCCCGCGATCGCGGCCCGAACGCATTTCCCGACGATGCTGTGCGACACGCGGAACGACAGCCCTTCTTTCCGCACGATCGTATCGGCAAGCTCAGTAACGGCTATAAAATTCTCGCCCGCGCGTTTCCGCAGCACGTCGAAATTGAATGTCGCGGACCGCAGCGTGCTCGCGAACAATGCGACCGCGCGGTCAGCATCGCGCATTCCGCTGTAGATCAGCGGCTGAAGGTCGTCCTCGACGTCGTTGATGTCGCCAAACGGCGTATTGTGCACCGATGTCATTACTCCTAGGCACTGCCCCAAGGCCTTGCTGCCGATCGCCCTAATGTGTTCGAGCGCGACCGGGTTGCGTTTCTGCGGCATTATGGACGAACCCTGAACGTAACCGTCCGGCAGGCGGATCGCGTTGAATTCCATCATCGCCATCAGCAGGAATTCCTGCGCGAATTTGCCGATGTTTATCAGCAGCGCCGTCGCCGCGCCCAGCGTCTCCGTAAAATAATCGACCGAAGCGATCGACGCGTATGAATTGACGGTCGGAGCCTTGAATCCGAGCAATTCCGCCACGCGGTGCCGGTTTATCGGAAATCCCGTCGTCGTGATCGCACCCGCCCCGAGCGGGCAGTAATTCATATTGTCGTAAGCACGCTGCAGCCTCCGCACGTCTCGGCCCACATTCTCCGCCATTGCAAGCAGAAAGTGCGCCATCGTCGACGGCTGTGCCGGCTGTGTATGCGTGTACGCCGGGATCAGTGTTTCGTGGTGCTGTGCCGCGAGGTCCAGGAACACCTGCCGCAGTTCCATCGCCGACCGCAGCAGCCGCAGGCAATCCTGCCGCAGATGCAGGCGGTATATCGTCACGTCGATGTCGTTCCGGCTCCGCGCCGTGTGCAGTTTTCCGGCCGTGTCCGGGTCGCAGCCCTTCGATATTTCCTGCTGCAGCAGATAGAACAGGTCTTCGAACGTGCCGTCGTATTCCCGCCGCCGGATGGCTTCAAAATCCAGGGCCTTCAGCGATACCAGCAGCTCCGACAGCTCTTCCGGCGTGATTATTCCCTGCTCCCCGAGCATGACCGCGTGAGCAAGGTCCACCTGATGATACGCGTCGAGAAAATACTCCTTCGCGTCCTTGAAACAATCGGCGAGCACGTTGTCCTTATAGCTCTGCGCCGGGAATTTTTCCTGTTCCGGTGATGACATCATTTCGTTTAAAAAGATTTTCGGCAGAGCGGGAATAATTCGCCCGCCCTGCCGTGGTTAGGGCTATTTAGCCGGTGATTTCGGAAGGCTCAGCAAATTCGCGAACAGCCTGTATGCTCCCGGATTTCCGGTCGGCAGCTGTCGGAAGAACGAATACGAATTGTAAACGTAATGCCCCTTTCCGATCTTCGCGTAAACAAGCCCGCCGGTAACCGGTTCTTCGCCCGGATCCTGCGTCGAAAGCAGCGCCGTGTATCTGGGATCGAGGTTCGAAAGGCTGAAAAGATTCCGCTCCTGGATCCAATAATCGAAATCGCGTGCCGAGATCTTGTT
>JAEZIT010000074.1 GCA_023436495.1 Acidobacteriota bacterium | reverse complement strand
ATGTACTCCATCGCGATGAAGTTCAATCCGCGGCTTTTGCCGATCTCGTAAATATGTGCGATGTTCGGATGATTCAGCGCGGCGGCACTGCGGGCTTCCTGTGTGAACCTGGCCATCCGCTGGCGGTCGGCAGCGACCTCGGGCGCAAGCATTTTAATAGCCACCTTTCGAGAGAGCCGCAGGTCGTCAGCAAGGTAAACCACACCCATTCCGCCCGTCCCCAGTTCGCCGACAATACGGTAATGGCCGACGTCGGTTCCGGGCTTTAGAACTGTGCTCCGTCTCTCGGTCATTGTTCTGCAAGGTATAATTCAGCCGACCAGCGTCCGAATGTTCGATATAGAGATTCGAGGCGAATGCAGCGTCGATTATATAACGAATCGGCCTAATTGTAAGAGAAGTTTCCGGGAAACGATTCGGCTTGAAGGCAGCGGGTGTTAGCTAAGATTCGCCACGGCGAGGTTCGATGCTTCGTCAACGGTCAAATTTCCGCCTTCCGCAAATGCCTCCGCGAAAGCGGCCTCGTCCATTGCGGACCTCAGTTTGGATAGATAAAATTCGCGAAAGCGGTGTTCCGCGGGTTCGGGATGGATATCAATTGCCGCTCCGCGGCCGGCCGCGGCACCCGCGAATCGTGCCGCCTGGTGAAGTTCGCCGTCCTCGAGCAGTATTGCGGCATATATGTCGAAATTCATCCGCAGGTCGATCTGGTCGCCGATCTCAAGACAGACCTTCATACTCTCGGCCCAGTGCTCTCTTGCCGCGGCGTAATTGCCGTCGAGTGCCTCAATGATCGCGAGATTTGTGAGCTTTGCCGAAATTCCCTGTTTGTACCCGAGCCGCCGAAAAATGCCGAGTGATTCGATCGTCCTCTGCCGTGCCGTTTCGAGGTCGCCTTCGGCGCAGGCAATGTCGCCTATCCGTGCAAGCGCGGCCGCCGCGCCGAAATCGTCGCCGATCGACCGCGATAGCGAAAGTGCTTCTTCGATGACCTCGCCCGCCGTCTTAAAATCCCGGTTCATATACGCGACCGCCGCTATTCCCCGCAGCGAATTAGAAATACGTTTCGCATCGTCCAATTCGCGGCTGATCGCAAGGCCCTTTCGGTATTGTTCGCCCGCGAGGTCGATATTGCCCTGGTACTGTGTCACGTTCCCAAGGCCCGTATGGATCTCCCAACGCAGCTCCGCAGGCAGGTCTTCGGAGTGATGCAGGATCGACTCGTACCAATGCCGTGCTTCGCGCGTGTGGCCCTGGACCGTCCATAAATGCCTGACGGAAGCCGCTATCCTCGCGGCGGTTTCGGGATCTTCGTTCACCGACCAGCGAAGCGCCGCGCGGATATTGTCATGTTCTGTTTCAAGCTGTTTCAGCCATCTGATGGAATCGTCCGTGCGAAGGTGTGGTTCGGCCGCTTCGGCAAGCTCCAGAAAACGCTTCGCAAAAGCTCGGTGCACCGGTTCCGCACGTCCGCTTTGTTCAAGCTGTTGAACGGCATAATCGCGCACGACCGCGAGCATTTTGATGCGGACCTGGTCGCGGGCACGCTTGTCAGGGATCAGCAGGCTCTTTTCCGTCAGCGACGTGATGCAGTCGAGCACGTCTATGTCGGCGCGGCCCGGGACCGCTTCAGCGATCACGGCCTGTGCGTCGTTATATGTGAAACCGCCTTCGAATACCGAAAGTTCGGCAAAGATTTCTTTTTCGGCTTTCGAAAGCAGGTCGTAGCTCCATTCGATCGCACACCGCATCGTTTGCTGGCGTCCGGGCAGGTCCCGCGCGCCTCCCGTCAGAAAGCCGAGCCGGTCGTCGAGTTTACTTAGAACCTCCTGCGGCGAAAGTATCTTCATACGCGCGGCCGCCAATTCGAGCGCCAGCGGCAGGCCGTCGAGTTTGCGGCAGATCTCCGACACGACGGCTGCGTCCGCATTGGAAAGCTCAAAATCCGGCCGCGCGTTACGGGCGCGTTTTACGAAAAGCTGGACCGCGTCCGATCGAAGCAGATCGTCCGGTTTTGCAACGCCCTCCGACGGCGGCAGGCTGAGCGGCGGAACTTTATATTCGATCTCTACACTTAATTTAAGGGCTTCGCGGCTGGTGACGAGGATCTTTATGCCCGGAGCGTTACGGATCAGCTGAGCAAGCTGCACGCCGGCCTCCGCAACCTGTTCGAAGTTGTCCAATATAAGCAGCGACGGTTTGATCCGGAAAAAATGTTCGATCGCGGAAACGGCTTCGCGCCGGCCTGCTTCCTTCATCCCGAGCGCGTGAGCGATCGCGGGCGCGACCATCGCCGGGTCGTCGATGGTCGACAATTCGACAAAATAGACGCTCTCCGGATATCGCACGGCGAGCCGCCTGCCGATCTCTTTCGAAAGACGCGTCTTGCCCGTTCCGCCGATGCCGGTCAGTGTGACCAGCCGTATCCCATCCGATTCGAGCAGGTCGATGATCTCGCGGATCTCCTGAATGCGGCCGATTATAGGCGAGATAGCGTCGGCGCTGTCGATCCCCGTCGTGGTTACGATCGTATGTCGCGGGGGCACCGGCCGTTCCATAGCAGCCGGCGATGTTCCGGCGGCGAGCCCGGCGTTTGGCGGCAGTAGCAGCGTTTCCGATTCATCGCCCGCCGGGCCATATGCCAGCGGGGATCCGTCGTCGAGACAGAAATTCATGCTGTCGTCGAAATAATCGCGACCGCATTTCGGACAACGTTTCATACATCAGATTTTTACACATTCGCCGCGTTTGAGGAATTGTCCGTCGCCCGCTTTGCCGCGATGTTCGCCGTTTTCGATTATGACGCGGCCGCGCGACAGGACCGTTTCGACCTTGCCCTTTACCTTCCAGCCTTCGTACGACGAATAATCGACGTTCATATGTTCGTGCTCGACGCCGAATGTGTGTTCTTTCTCGGGGTCGAAGATCACGATATCCGCATCGGATCCGACCGCGATCGTCCCTTTCTTCGGGAAAAGCCCGAACATTTTCGCGGCCGCGGTCGACGTGAGTTCGACAAAGCGGTTCAATGAGATCCTGTTCTCCACGACGCCGCCGTTATATATGAGCGACATACGGTTTTCGACGCCGGGAGCGCCGTTCGGGATCTTGGAAAAATCGGCTGCACCAAGTTCCTTCTGTTCCTTCATACAGAACGGGCAATGGTCCGTCGATATCACCTGCAGGTCGTCCATTTTCAAACCTTTCCACAGCTCCGCGTGATTGTGTTTTTCACGGAGCGGCGGCGTCATGACAAACTTCGCGCCCTCCCAGCCGTCTCCGTAATCTT
>JAEZIT010000019.1 GCA_023436495.1 Acidobacteriota bacterium | reverse complement strand
ACACGAACCAAGGCAGTGAAAACACCCGTACTAAGGTAAATTCGCCGCAGAATTCGCCGCTTCCCAATGACACCCCAGCGGACGTTCAATCAGTTGACCTGTCTCGATGGGTGGAGGAGTTTTCGCCGTTCGGGTCGACATCCTTCACTGACAATTCGCTGGTGATGTCCTCGAAACATAAGGGATACTACTATGTTCTCGTCGCTTCGAATGACGTTAGGACCGCTGATGCTGCCACCCGAGTTGCACTCCGCAACTTGGAGAACGCGAACGCTTCGCTCGGTTATGGGCTGATCTTTCACAGTGACCCGGTCCCGCTCGCGAGAGATTTTGCGTTCCTGATCGATAGCGCGAAACAAAGATATCGCGTGGTAAGACACGAACCGCAGAAGGAAATCACGCTGATCGGATGGACGCAGTCAGAGGCGATACGACAGGGTTCACGTGAGAATATCCTCGAAGTCCGTGACAAGGGTGATGACGTTGATCTATATATCAACGGCATGGCCGTCAATTCAATAAAGGATACATTCAATAATAAAAACGGCGTCGCAGGCCTGTACGCGGGCGACGCCGCAAAGATCGCTTTTCAAAGATTAGAGATCCGAAAATAATCTGCCGAACGGCAAACTGTATATGAAACGCTGCCCGCGATGTAATCAAACCTACGACGACGCGAACCTGAACTTCTGCCTTAATGACGGCGAACTGCTAAGGGATTTTTCGGACGGCCCGCCGCCGACGATATTCGGTAACGAAGAACGCACACGTTTTGCCGATGACGCTCCGCCGACCGTGATGATGGACCCGACGAGGGTTACGAATCCAATGCACCATCCGCCCGGCGGTCCGATGACGCAATGGCAGCAACAGCCAGGGCTGCAGCCCACGGCGCAGTTCGGAGCGCCGGTATTAAGGCAGTCGCGGGACCAGGTCTTGCCGACGGTTTCGCTTGTGCTGGGGGTTCTGGGATTCCTGTCTGTCTGCTGCTGGGGCGGCATACCTTTTGGAGCGGCAGCACTTGTTACCGGATATCTCGGGATGAAAAATGCCGACAGCGATCCGTCACGATATGGCGGAAAGGGAATGGCGATCGCCGGGATGATACTGGGTATCCTCTCATTTGCGTCAGCCATTATATTTATGCTTTTCGGGATATTAGCGGGATAAAAGTATTTCCACTATAATCAGCAAAGATGCGTGTAACACTTCGTGTCGTCGCGGGACCACAGACCGGGCGCGTTTTTACATTTGATCAGCACGATACTTTCATGATCGGCCGCAGCGAGGACGCCCATTTTTGCCTCCCTCACGACCGGTTTTTTTCGCGTCATCACTGCATACTGGAGATCGCCCCGCCGCAGTGTTTTCTGCGCGACCTGGGGTCTACGAACGGCACTTTTGTGAACGGTATCCGTGTCGATACTGCGCATCTGAAACATGGAGATAGGATACAGGGTGGCGAAACCGTTTTGGAGGTGCAAGTCGCCGCCGATCATGCATCTGCCAACGGCCTCCCGGATAGATTCGCAAAGACAGAGCCGTCGCTCATCACTATTCAGTGTTTGAACTGCGGCGTGCCGGTCGACACAGAAGCCTCGCAGCCAGATGCGAAACTTTCGTTCGTTTGTGACGCATGCCGTGACAAATTGAAAAAGAACCCGCAGCCGATCCCGCATTATCAGATGATGAGGATGCTGGGGCAGGGCGGAATGGGAAGTGTGATGCTGGCGCGGTCGGACCGCGACGGCCGCGCAGTTGCGATAAAAACGCTGCTTCCCGAAGTTGCCGTTAGCGATCAGTCGCTGAAGCGGTTCATGCGCGAGATCGAGGTCGCTGCATCGCTGAAGCATCGCAACGTTGTCAGTTACATCGAACACGGCACGCACAACGGCATCGTTTATCTCGTTACGGAATACGTCGCTGGAATGGATGCTGCAAAACTTGCGAAAAGCCGCGGCGGACGCCTCCCGTATAAAGAGGTCGCGAATATTATCGAACAAACATTATCGGCACTCGATTTTGCTCATTCACTCGGGTTCGTTCATCGCGACATCAAGGAACAGAATATTCTCGTCGACGGGAAGTATCCAAACTACATCGCGAAACTCACCGATTTTGGACTTTCCAAGAGTTATAAGCAAACTGGCATGAGCGGCGTGACGATGGTCGGTGATGTGGCCGGAACCATCGCGTACATGCCGCCCGAACAGGTGAGGGATTTTAAGGAAGTCCGGCCGCCGTCTGATATTTACGCAATAGGAATGACCGCGTACAGCTTGCTGACCGGGGCCCATGCTCTGGACATCGGGCCAAATGCGGGAATTTCCGAAACTGTAAAGGCCATCTTCGAAAAGCCGATAATCCCGATCGCGGTTCGCGTCCCCGAGGTTCCGATTCGCGTCTCTGCTGTTATCGAAACCGCGCTCGCCAAGCAGGTGGACTTGCGATGGCGAACAGCCGGCGAGATGAGAGAAGCACTTCTCAGGGCCGTATCCGAATTCTAACCAAACAAAAAAGCGTGCCTCATTTTGAAGCACGCTTTTTCCATCTCGATCGTTAATTACTTATTGTACATATGCCGATTCGGCAGGAATGTCGCCGGCCGTTCCGAACTGTTCATACCGCACCGCTCCGTTCGAGCTATTCAGGATGTACCAGGTCCCGTTGCGGAATACCGAAATATCGGTCTTGCCGTCACCGTCGAAATCTCCGGGAGTCGGGATGTCACTTGCGACGCCCCAGGGAATGATCGAATATCCGCCGGTAGAGCGCAGTATATACCAGACACCGTCGCGGTAAACGGACGGATCCGCCTTCCCGTCGCCGTCAAAATCTCCGACGAGCGGACGGTCTCCGGAAACGCCGAACTGCAGGGCCGTGTACCCACCTTGTGACCGAAGAATGTGCCAAATTCCATCACGGAAAATGGCGATATCGGCCTTTCCATCACCGTCGTAATCCGCGGCGACTGGTTTATCGCCCGCCATACCGAACGGAACGACGAGATCACCGGCCGCACTTTGTTTTAAGTACCACTGACCGGTCGAAGGCCTGAATACAGCGACGTCCGCTTTACCGTCACCGTCAAAATCCGAAGGCTGCGGAATATCGTCAGGCAAACCCCACAGCACGCCCGTATATCCGTCCTGCGAGCGGAGCAAGTGCCAAATGCCGTCGCGATATACCGCGATGTCGTCCTTGCCGTCGTTGTCATAATCGGCCGGTACTGTCCGATCCGTCGAGACGCCGAAGAGTAACGCTGTGTAGCCATCGGTCGAACGATTCAGGTGCCAGATGCCGGTGTCGGGCCGAAATACCGCGACATCGGAACGTCCATCGTTATCGAAATCGAACGGAGCGTTGACCGCGGTCTGCGCGATGGAGCCCTTTGCCAGCTCGCCTACAAAGGTAATGGCAAGCTTAGCGAATTTCAAAGCGTGGTTGGCGTTGCCGCCGCTGCGCGAAATAGTGTCGCTTGTCGTGTGCAGCGCTGTATTGTACTGGCGTGCGATACCGTCGAGCGTTGTGCCGGAATATTTTGCTTCAAACGGCATTGATGCCGGGTAGCCATTGTCCGTCCAGGATTTATGATCGGAACAGCCGTAGCCGCACTGATCATTCTTTACCACCAGCGTCGGCTGATATTGTGCCGTCAGGTTCCGTAGGAACTGGTTCTGAGGCGCATTCGTGAAATCGGTCATGAGGACGATGTCTGCCCAATTTCCGCCGTAATTGGTCATATCGAGCTGAAGTACTCCGACAACGTTCTTGTTCTGTGCGCGATAGGATTCTGCGATATTTTTCGAACCGACGAGGCCGACCTCTTCCGCCGCGTACGCCATGAACTGCACCGTGCGTTTCGGGCGGAAACCCTTCTCCATTAGAACGCGGATCGTCTCAGTCATCGAGCCGATACCCGAAGCGTCATCATCGGCACCGGGGGCAGAACCGGTGCTGCTGCTTCCGTTGATGGAATCCTGGTGTCCGCCGACGATCACGATCTCGTTCGGAAATTCGGTGCCCTGGATCGTCATAACGATCGAAGGCTGCGGGGTCAGCGAAACATCGGGGTTGGTAGGGTTCAGGTGCGCATAGGGGGCCACGGAAATATCGCTGCGGCCGAGTGAAAGCGTGCGCCATTTCGACAGGATCATATTTGCGCCGTCCATTCCGCCCTGCAGGTTATGCCTGCGGTTCGGAAGGGAAGACAGGTCGATGATCGTCTGCCGGAGCGTGGGTTCCTTTGCTTCGGCGAGCATCGGCGTTACGTTCGCCTGATTGTCTATCGTATATTCGACGAACTGTGTCTCGGTCGAAGCATTAAGCGATTGCTCGATTGACTTTTGCGCTTCCTCCAGCGAAGAGTGGCGGATAAATCCGGCGCATTTGTGAAACTCGTCGTGCATCTTGCTGCTGAGCGTCAGGGTCTCGAGTTCGTCAACCTTGACGATCGCGATGCCGCCGCGGCTCTCGATGGTATCGAATGCCGAACCCATTGCCGATTCGACGTGTTTCAGTTCGTTCTCGTCGATCGTGATCCAGTATGCCGGCGGACCGGCAACGGTAGTTTGTTGATCTCCAAAATAGAAAAGCGACAGGCCCAGCAGGCCAGCAGACATAGCTGTAAATAGGGAAATTCTGATCTTTTTGCGCACAACGCCTCCGAAATGGACTAAGTGAATTTAATGCAGGTATGACAGAGACACACTTTACATTAAAAAGACTTAAGTGGCAAATCAGCGATCGTTATGACGGATCGCGGCGGCGGCCGGAATAAGGCCGATCAGGAGCCACAGGTGCCGGGCATCTTCGAACGATCCGACAAGTCCCTGGACCAGGAATGCGGAGGCGAACGCGATCCCGAGCCACAGGGCGAAACTGCTGCGGCCAGCGGCGAACGCAGTTCGCAGGGTGAAAATACATAGCAGGATAAACGCGGCGAAGCCGACGATGCCGGCCTGTGCGGCGATGTTCAGGAATGAATTGTGTGCGTCGGTGATTATCTGTGTCTCGCCGGACGGCGGCGTGAAGTAGACCTCGGCAGTGGCCGATCCTGTGCCCTTGCCAACTAAGGGATGTTCGGCGAAATTGGCCGCTGCGTCGTGCCAGGCGAGCAGGCGCTGTGTGGGATAGACTCGCACACCGGCGATGTCAACGGCATACGGCGCGGTTGGGTATTCAAAGATGGTAAATGCGGCAACCGCAGTGAACGCAGCGGCGGCAAAAATTCCGGCGGCGAGCAGAATTGCGGCGCGCCGGCGTGTCAGGCCAATTCCGAGACAGGCAGCAATCCCGAGCAGCATTCCCCCGAGGCCCGGCGTGACCGTGAATGCAGCAGCGGTCACGAACGAAGCTAACAGCATTGTGAACAATCGCCTGCCGATCCAGTGCTTTGCACGGGCGCCGAACAGCATGACGGTTGCGACCGTCAGGAAATTGCACAGCATTGCGGGATAGAAAAAGGTGCTCTGGATCCGCGGGTAGTTGCCGGGCGGCAGCGAGCCGTAGTGATGAAGGAACAGGCTGTGCCAGAGGTTGTCGCGGTCTATATAGAATAGAGCGATCGTAGCGACGCCGATAACGGCGGCGATGGCGGCGCCGATCAGGTATGCGGTAACGACGCGCTGTAATGAGCGTTCGCTTGTGACGATCTGGGACACGAAAAATGCGAAAAGGGAGAGGTAGAGGACGCCGGCGAATTTGATGAGGCTGTGCTGCGGGTGTTCGGAAAATATCGCCGCGACGAACATCGCGGCCGTGTAGAGAGCGAGCGGGATAAGGAACCGGCTGCGGCGGATCCTGACCTTGCCGAATGCGGCGAAGGCCGCCCAAGCGGCAAATGCGGCGACGAAAATAATGTCCGTGAACGGCAGGCCGTAACCCGCGACGTTGAATGCGGGCCGCATTGTCCCGAGCGACAATGCAAGGGCGATCAGCAGCGGAAGAAGCACCTTGTCCGCAAATTGTGAATTGCTGAATGCTTCTTCCTTCATCATCGGGAGCGGCTGCTACATGGTCTTGGTGACCTTCGACAGTGAACGCGGCGCGTCCGGGTCGAGGCCTTTAGCCGCCGACAGATGCGCGGCGAAGAGCTGTGCCGGGACGATGAACGGTATCGGCGAGAGGAGTTCGTCGATGTTGTCCGGCATCGAAAGGTGGCGCGACGATCGCGAGGCTATATCGGGATCGTTGGTGATGGAAAGGCAATCGGCGTGGAGTTCGTGGAGACGGGCGAGAAGGTCGAGACTGCCCTTTTGGGTGATGCCCTTCGGTGCGAAGAGGATGACCGGGAACCGGCGCTCGACGATGGCGAGAGGGCCGTGGAAGAAGTCGGCGGACGAAAATCGTTCGGCGACGACGTAGCAGGTCTCCATCAACTTCAGCGCGAGCTCGTAGGAATTTCCGTAGTTCATGCCGCGGCCGACGACGACGCAGTTTTCCATAAACACGTATCGCTGCACCATTTCGCGGACGGCGGGTTCGAGTTTCAGGGCTTCGGCGGCGTGTTCGGGAATGCGGTCGAGGCCGAGTTTGGTGTCGGAGAGCTCGGATGCGAGCATGTAGAAATGCAGCATCTGGCCCGTGTAGGTCTTGGTTGCGGCGACGGATTTTTCGCGGCCCGCGTGGATGAGAAGGGTTTCGTCGGCGATCTTTGCCATGGACGAATCCGGTTCGTTCGTGATCCCGAGGGTGTGGGCGCCGGCGGCTTTGGCTTGGGTGAGGACGAAATTGATGTCCTCGCCTTCGCCGGATTGCGAAACGCCTATGACGAGCGCGCGGCCGAGTTTCAGCTTGGCGTTGTATAAGGTGAAGACAGACGGCGCGGATAGTGACACGGGGATCCCGGTCGTTACTTCGAGCAGGTAGCGCCCGAAGAGCGATGCGTTGTCGGAGCTTCCGCGGGCGACCAGGACGATCAGGTCGATGTCCTTTCCGCGCAAGAATGTTCCCAATTTACCGAGCTTTTCACGTTCGGCGGCGATCGTTCGCTCCAAGACCGCGGGCTGTTCCGCGATCTCCTGCAGCATTAATGACATAATTTTATTTGACACTTCGAACGAAAATCATAACATCGACCCGCTAATAAGTCACAACCCGCCGGCGGCGCGGATACACCCGATCGTTGGCGCGGAAATGGCCGATTAATGACATTTTTGCGCCGAACCGCTGTCGGCGAAGGTCAATGTTCATCGATTTTCGTCTTTCGCGGCCTTAAAAATCATTAAAATCGTAAATAACGCTAAAAATCATAAATATCATTAATATCATTAAAATCATAAATCCCATTAAAATCACCATTCCGAAACCCGGCGGGCTGTGGTTTGATAGTTCGCGGAGGGGAATTTATGAGTGAGGAAACAAGGCAGCGGATAGGGAAGCGAACAGGGAATGCGATCGAAAGTTCCGGACAGAGATCGTCGAAGATGGCCAACGCGCCCTAGAATGCGATCACGGTTTTTTCTTGACGAGGTACTGCGATCGAGGCAGTTAGCAGGCGGCAGAAGCGCACGGAATTGCTCTGTCGCGGGCCTGGTTTCGATCTCCGGATAATCGGAGCGCAGGAAAAACTTGTACATTGTCGTTCCAAAATGCTACTATGCGGACATTCTCAGTTCCGAGATTCCCGTTAAGTAACACAATTCAACGAACAGGAGGCCCAGATAACAATGGCGTGTTCCGGATCTTCCACACGTCTGATCAACGAATACGCCCGTGACCGATACGGCAATCGGACCAATGTCCAGAGCGCGGGAAACGGGATAGACGGCAATCCGATCGGGCTTGACGGCATTCCGAACCTGTCATACGACGCGGCGAGCAATCGTATTACGACAACGGGATTTGAATACGATGAAGCCGGCAATCAGTTGACGGGGTTTGACGAGCTTGGCAACGCGTTGCGGTACGAGTACGACGCGGCGAACCGTTTGCAGGTCGTAAAGAAGGAAAGCGACGGGAGCTATGTACAGGCGTTCCAGTTCGGTTCGACGAACGCCCGCCTGATGGACACGGACTACCAGACGGGCTTTACGAGGATGTTCGCATCGGCGGGCGGGACGGTCCTGGCGGAGTATCACGAGAACTATCAGACGCCGCTGGAATGGACGAAGAGCTATGTCTATCTGGGCGGCAGCCAGTTATCGACAATACAAAGGGACGGTGCGGGCGGAGAATATACCGAATACAACCATCCCGACAGGTTGGGGACGAGGCTGACGACGAATTCGGCGCTGGGGAGCGATTACCAGCAGGCGCATCTTCCGTTCGGAAAGGCCCTGGCGGGCGAGACTACGGGCAGCACGAACAGGCGGTTCACTTCGTACGAGAGGAGCGCACAAACGGGGCTCGATTATGCGATAAACAGGACATACGACAGTAAGCAGGGCAGGTTCACACAGGCCGATCCGATCGGGATGAAAGCGGTTGACATGAACGCGCCGCAAACGCTGAATTTGTACAGCTACTGCGGGAACGATCCGATCAACCAAGTCGATCCGTTGGGGCTGAGTTGGATTTCTAAATTTTTCAAGTTTGTCAAGACGATAGGACAAATAATTAAGAATATAATCAAGATTGTGGTTTGGGTCGCTATAGCCGTTGCTGTTTTTGCTGCAACCATTAGCACTTATGGGCTTGCGCTCGGCATAATCCTTGGGGCAATAATCGTCGCCGGCTTGGTAATTGCTCAACATATTTTGGGAATTGTTGCAAAAACCGTTTGGCGGAGTATCAAGCAATCTGTGCGAGAGAATGGGCTTAGTATCAGTAGTATTCTCTCGGGATTTTGGCGTGGTGTAAAACAAGCGGTCAGGATCGTTAGGGGAATTCTATCAAGTGGGTTCGCGACCCTATTATCAATTTATGGATATTTCTGTGCACCTGATTACGGGGTCGATGGCTCAACTAGGGAACTTGCACCTATTGACGAACTCGACGCCGCCTGCCAACAGCACGACAGGGATATGATTGAAATTGATGCTTTACTTGATGCCGGAAAAATAACCGAGCGTGAATGGAAAAAGTTAAAGAATAAGGCGGATCTGAAATTCATGAAAAGAGCGATACTCTCGGGGAATAGCGCCGCCGGTATTTATTTGATCGGGCTTGAGATTACATTTCTGCTCAGAGTGGTATTTAGATAGGAGGATTCAATTTATGACTTCAAAACGTGTAATGTCGGTAATGCTGATCAGTCTCGCACTGAACTTGTTCTTTTTTCAGTCGAATGCTGCGGCCGGAACGAAGGAACAAAAGCTTGCAGCACAGGTAAAGGCGGGTATCGAGAAGCTCGGAACTGGTAAAGACTCGATCGTCAAAGTCAAGCTAAAGGACAAATCCCGCATACGCGGATATGTGAGTGAGATAGATGATGACGGATTTTCGGTGGTCAGCGACAAGGATGGAACGGTCACCGAAGTTCAGTATCAAAATGTAAAGCAGGTCAAGGGCAATAACCTCTCAAAGAAGACTGGAATCGTAATCGGCGTTTTATTGGTTATCACCCTTTTTGTAGTTGCGATGTCTTTGTCGTTCCGGGACTAATTGCATTCGTCGAGAGGCTTTTGTCAGTAAATTATTAAGATCATGAGAACATTCATTTATATCTCGGTTATCTGCGTTCTAACGTGCGGCGGCGCTGTATTCGGAAAGGCACAGGCACCTGAAAAGGCGGCCGGATCGGCGCGGTCTGTTTCGGAGGAATCAGGGCTCGACAAGAAAGAACTTCGGGCAAAGGCATGCGGGAGCGAGTCAGCCAACTTTACGGCCACTACGGATAAGTCGCAACGGCCTATGCCGGCGGCACCGGATGACAAGGCGATGATCTATGTGCTGCGGTCGACCATGATCGGCTACAAGATCCATTCTAAGCTGGCTGTTGACGGGAACTGGGTTGGGGTGAATCGCGGGAAAACTTATTTCTATTTTCCGATCGAACCGGGCGAGCGTTTCTTTTGCTCGGAATCGGAGAACCAAAGCTATCTGGCCCTGAACGTCGAGGCAGGAAAGACCTATTACCTGCAGCAGCAAGTAAAGCCGGGAGTCTGGAAAGCCCGAACGCAGCTCGTGGTCTTGGACGAGGACGAGGCGAAAAAGAAACTCGAAGACCTGAATCTAAGCGTTTTTTCAAGGAAGGATTAGCGGGGCGTTCGTTCTGATGAACACGGACTACCAGACGGGCTTTACGAGGATGTTCGCTTCGGCGGGCGGGACAGTCCTTAGTAGCTCATCAGGCTGATGAAGAAGATGGGCGGGAAATATTTAGGGTTGAGGCGGCAAGCTCCGCCGTATGGTCGAGCCCGGATATAAATTGCAGGATGTCTCGACGATGATGTCTAGTTCATTAATTACTAATATGCTTCTTGCTGCGACGTTATCGATGACAGTCGCCTGTAATATGCCGCGAAATCGAGAGTACTCAAATCAACAGGAACGAATCGGACCTTCTGAAAACAAGGAATTGAACCGGCTCAAACATGATCGATTCCGAGCCTGCACACAGTTCTCTCGCTTTTCTGAAGATTTCGCAAAAGTGTGGTCTGAGTTTTCGTCAGAGAATTCGTTGGAATTAGCTCGTTCGGAAGATTTCAGATTTTCAGCAATACCGATCGACGGCCGATATCGGGCCGATATCGAACGCTGGACGAATTGCCCGGTGCAAATTCAAGGAGATTTTAACGGCGATACAAGTGAAGATCTGCTAGTTTTAGCCGTAAGTAAGAATTCGGATTCAGCGGAACGATTTTCACTGCTCATTTTTAATAGTCCAAAAGAACCTTTAAAGGACCAATTCATCGCCGCTCCAAAA
This sequence comes from Acidobacteriota bacterium, assembly GCA_023436495.1. Lineage (GTDB taxonomy): Bacteria > Acidobacteriota > Blastocatellia > Pyrinomonadales > Pyrinomonadaceae > OLB17. The sequence continues at coordinate 2,950 of JAEZIT010000019.1, read as the reverse complement.
TATGTTTTTAGGGGCCAGGATTTGTCCACCCTATACGTCGGTCGGTCGCGGGTCGGACTATCGGCCTATCGGTATTCATCGGACGGCACCGCCGAGAATTGTCACATAGAGTGGCGAGAAAGTACCGAATCGTACGAATGTAAAAAATCTGAACTGTAGGTTCCAAGGACTTTCAATATTGTTTTAAAGTAGCCCAAGTTGGCTTAAGGAGGATCGGCCACAACTTTTTTAAGTAGAAAGCGGAATATAACGGGCGTTGGATGCGCGGGGAAGGGAATTTTCAAATTCGGCCTTTTCAAGCCTTTTTATGATCGCATTATACAAAGGGGGATATCGGTAAATGTGCAGGGTATTTGGAAGTTTCCTTTTCCTCATTATGATTGTTTGGGCGGATCCGGCTTTGATCGTTTCCGGGCAGACGAATATTCAGATCGATGGCGTTTATCAATTGGTGTCGGAGTCTACGGATTATACAAAACCCAAGAATATGAGGGTCGACCGTAAGCCAACGGATTGGTCGGGAATGTATTTCTTTATGAACGGTTATTTTAGTGTTTCGATTATGGATCAGACCAGAAACACCGATTGGTTCTCAAAATTTCCGCAAAATACAGATGAGATCGGATATCAGTCGTTTGCCGGCCGATACGAATTCAGCGGAACTACGTTAACCCTAACGCCGGAACTGAAATTGCATCCGTTTTATGATCGACTTATCAAAAGGTATGAAGTGAAAGTCGAAGGCAATACGTTGATGCTGACGGAAACAATACGCCCTTATACTGAGGACCGAAGAGAGGGAAAACGCGTGATAATTTTGTCAAAAGTGGACCCAAAATGAGCTTGGTGAGATTTACTTGCAATGTTGCGGGCCTGGGCGAATCTGATGCACCTCCGGTGCGGCAAAGAAGATCGCGGGATCTGAATACCTTTATATCTGCGACTAATATTAGTATTCACTACCCTCCAATTTACAAAGAGGGGTCTGCTTTCATCTGTCATATGTATAGGGGCATTATGTCTTCTACTTTTCCACTATACATATATTTATGCGAGCAAGTGCTTGCTATCGGATGAGGTACCGCCTTACAGTTTGCTTTTGCGTGAATCCGCAGCACTCGATGTTACAGGCTTTTCATTAATCGTCGGCCTTTGGGTTTACCAATTGGTCATTATTACTACGAGACTGTGGCACAAGAGTGAAATTCGTTCCGTTTCGAGAAATAGAATCTGATGAATTTAATAAGGCCTATGAAAACCTTTATTGTCTTTGCGTGTTTGTTTTTGTTATTTCGGGCCGACGTTGCATCTGCAACAAATTTTGGAACGCTGGACCAGGCACAACGAAACATAGGGCGAATCCGAGGTCCGGAATTTGAAGTGTTAAAGGTGAAATGCACGAAGGACGAAAGCTGCATTGCGTTTGTTTACTGTGACAGCAAGTTATTCAACGAACGTGATATGGAACGGATCGGCATGAAGCTCTCCAGACGATTCGGCAATAAACGGGTGATAAATGCCAATCTGTTTGACGATAAAGAGATCGCGGAAGCGTACATAAAGGGAGTACGCGGCTTGGGCGGCATCCAGGTAGAGCGTCGCGGCTGGTATTTGCGTTTCGATGACCGCGAATTCATATTGTTTTCGCCTGACCCCACGAACCGCGACAGTCAAACGGCGATCAAATTGCCGATACCGAAATAGCCGACGGACACCAATAGTCAGGGACGCCGCATGCGTACGACGAAAATGGCGTAGTTGCTTGGAAAGTGAGTTTGGTGTAGATATGGACTGCCGCTCGACTGCGTGAGGATAAATTTCTCGCGCCGCCAAACTAGTCATTTTCCCGGTCTTCAGACATTTCCGTCAGGACCGAATTGATGGCGCCGCCGATCAGGAGGGCCATTGCGGTCAGGTACATCCAGAGCATAAGGATAATGACGGCGCCGAGCGATCCGTAGGCTTTGTTGTAGGAATTGAAATACTGAAGATAGAGCCGGAATCCGCTGGTCAGAAGTATCCAAAGTATGATCGCGGCGACGGCGCCGGGCGTTATCCAGAACCAGCGGAATTTGTCGAAGCAGGGAACCCAGCTGTAAATGACGGCGGTCGCGAGGATCATCACCAACAGCAGTGTCACCCATTGCACCGCCACCAAGACCCAAACGGAGGTGATCTCCCAACCGAGAGAACCTAAGGTGATCTTGACGAGCTGCCAACCGTATGTGACGCCGGCCATCACGAATCCAAGCAGCAATATGAAAAGGAAGGTCAGGACAAGCGATTGGAGCTTCGTCTTCCACCACGAACGTTCTTCCCCGAGTTCGTAAACCGCGTTCAGGGCCGTGCGGATGCTGTCCACGCCGGCGGACGCCGACCAGAGCGTGACGAAAATTCCCAGGGTGAGTTTGCTGCCGGAACTGTTCTCGATCACTTCCTCGAGCGTTTTTTCGACCAATTGGTACGCGGACCATGGCATGATCTGCCGCAGGTAGGTGAAGAGTTCGGACCGGAGGCCTTCGGTCGATTCGAGCACAAGGCCGAACAGAGCGATCAGCACGAGCAGCAGCGGGAAGAACGCGAACGAGAAATAAAACCCCACCTGTGCCGCGCGGCTCTGTACGTCGGTATCGAAGACCTTGGCGTACAGCTTCTTGAAAAAGGTTTTCCAGTCCAAACCCTTTATCGACAGCATATATTTGATTATGGGCTTTTTAGCGGCGAGGTTTCAAGAGTTTTCGGGGGCCGCCGGATCAACGACGCTCCATATACAAGCGGGGAACGCGCCTGTGGATGCCGCAGGTTATTTCGTAGGAGATCGTATCGCATTCGCCGGCGAGGTCTTCGGCAGAAACGCGGAGGCCGCCTTCGGCGCCGATCAAAATTACCTCGTCACCGATCTTCGCTTGGGATATTTCCGTAACGTCAATGATCGTCCAATCCATGGAAA
>JAEZIT010000139.1 GCA_023436495.1 Acidobacteriota bacterium | reverse complement strand
TCCTGCCGCCCCGAAGGACACGGCCCGCACTCCCTGCGTGCTCATGTTCAGCCACCACTCTCCCGCACCCGATGCTCCGCTCGGCCTGAAGACGGCCGGGTCCGCCTTTCCGTCCCCGTCGTAATCTGCCGCAACGGGCATGTCAGAGGCCGCTCCGAACGACTCAATGCGAGAGCCTCCCGATGAAAGGCTGATGAACCAAGTCCCGGCCCTGAAGACGGCAGCATCGGCTTTTCCGTCCGCATCGAAATCCGCCGGCACGGGAACATCGCCCGCAGCACCGAACGGGAAGCCGTAAAAGGTGTTGTCCTCAGACCTCATCACATACCAGAATCCTGTCGAAGGCCTGAAGACAGCGATATCAGTCTTCCCGTCACCGGTAAAGTCCGCCGGCGAGATCGAATCCGTCGAAGCCCCGAACCCAAAAGCCCTGCCGACACCGTCCGAACTCCTCAGATACCACCACTCCCCGCCAAAGCTTCCATTCGGCCGGTAAACACCCACATCCGTCTTCCCGTCACCATCAAGATCGAACGGAACGGCTCGGGAACGCGAGAGCCTGAGCCAATCGGTTACCGTATCCGTCGCCGAATTGAAGGTCAGCCGGGCCACTCCGCTGCCGTCGGCATTCATCACATAGACTTCGTCGGTTGCTGTGTCGCGTCGACTTCTGAACGCGATCCTCAGACCGTCCGGCGACCACGCTCCCCAAAAGTCGAAGCTCGAGTTATTCGTTAAATTCACCAAACCGGTGCCGTCCAGCTTAACGGTTGCGATCTCGAATGTGCCCGGCGAGGCCCCGCGGTACGCCATTGAGACCTTGTCGCCCGCCGGAGACACCTGGTTAGGGCTGTACGCGATCGCCGGGGCTGCGTTCGTCAGCGGCAGTTTGTTGGTACCGTCGGCGTTCATTATATAGACATTGTAATTGTCCGGCGCCGTCTGCGAGCCGTAGACGATCCTGCCGTCCGGCGTCCACTTCGCTCCGTCGTCGTCGTTCGCATTGGTGGGCGTCAGATTCGTCGGATTGGAGCCGTCCGCGTTGATCGTGAAGACATCGCAAACAAACTGCGGCGTGCAGCGGCCGAACGCGATCCGGCTGCCATCCCTTGACCAATCTGCGATGTGATCGATCGTTCCGGCATTGGTGATCTGCACCTTATTAGAGCCGTCCGGATTCATCGTCCAGAGATTTTCCACCGAGGAGGACTCTTTCTTCCCGAAGAGAATTTTCTGTCCATTCGGCGACCAGCCGTGCAAAGCATGTGCGTTCGCCGCGTCGGAGATGAGCGTTTGATTGCCGCCGCCGGCGTTCATCACCCAAATCTGGATCTGCGAAGCACTGACGTTCCGCGTAAATGCGATCTTTGACCCGTCGGGCGACCACAGAGCGCTGCCTTCGCTCTCAGGCGAATTGGTCAGCCGCTGCTGATTCGTGCCGTCCGCGTTCATTTTGTAGATCTCGACATTGCCGTCGCGGTTCGAGGTGAAAAGGATCGGCTGATCATTCAAGCCGTCGGCGGCGATCTGATTGACGGTAAAACTTTGCCCGCTGACCGTGATTGCCGCGGTGCGCGCGGCGCCCGCGTTCGCGGAAAATGCGTAATTGACTGTGCCGTTTCCGCTGCCCGCGCTCGTGGCCGTCAGCCATGCGGCATTGCTTGCCGCGGTCCAGACGCAGCCCGCTGGCGCCGCGACGGCGAATGACGCGTTTCCATCCGTCGCCGAAACAGTCGCACCCGACGGGCTCAAGGTATAACTGCACTGGACGAAATTGGCGATTTGGGACAGCGGGCCGTTCATCGTGACCATCGCCGGGTTGTTCGTACCGGAATACGAGCCGTCCCCGGTTCCCGTCCAGCCGGTGAAAATTGCGCCGCTGTTCGGCGTCGCCGAGATCTGAACTGTTTGTCCGGCGTTATAAAATCCGCTTGAAGGATTAACCGTCCCGCCCGCGGCGGAAGTCATCGTCAGTTGATACTGAGTCGTAAAATTCGCCGTGTACGTAGTGTCGGCGTTCGGCGTTGTGACGGTGTGCGAAATAGCTCCGCCGTCGCTCCAGTTTGCCCAGGTGTACTGAGTTCCTGCCGTTCCCGCCTGCGGTGAAGTAGTCGCGATCGTATGCTGCGAGCCCGGCTCCCAATTGAAAGTCTGCGGGCTGGTATAGTTCGTCCCGTCCACCGTAAACGAGCGGCCGGCCGGATTGGCGCTGACCGTCACGGCGACCGTTGCGGTATTCAGGAATACTCTCGCCAGCGAGCCTCGACCGATGTTGTTAAACGAGTAGAATGTACCGCCGAAATAGATATGATTGTTCGCTTCGTCGACAGCGATGTCTCCGAAACCGGTGATTGCCACATCCGCACCGCGCAGATTATTGCCGAACGACGTATCGAAACCGCCGTTTGGTAACACGCGGGCCACGCCCGAACGCCGGGGTGCGGCGGTTTCAAATGTTCCGCCGATCATAATTTGCCCGTTGCCGAGAACGTGAATGTGCTCGATATTTCCACCCGACACGATTTGCGGTATACCCGTAAAACTCGTGTCGACCGAGCCGTCAGTGTTGATGCGCTGCAGGACGCTGCTGCCGATAAGCAATTGACCATTCGGTAGATTCGCGACGGCAACGTAGGATGCGGCCTGCGTTCCGGTTGGCGTAAAGCTCGTGTCGAGGGCGCCGTCGGAGAGAATGCGCACCAGCCCGACTCTCGGCGTTCCGTTGTAAGTACTGAACACTCCGACCACCACTATCTTCCCATCAGGAAGAATCTTCAATTCGCGGGGTTCGGCGCTGCCGGAGGCCTGCCCGAACCCGGTTCCCGGATTAAAGGACGTATCGAGCGACCCATCAGGGTGAAGCCGGGCGATGCCCTCACGAGCCACGCCGTTGTAAGTGTTAAAACGTCCGACGATAACGATCTTGCCGTCCGGCTGAAGAGCGGCGTCGTAAACAGCCGTGTTGCCGCCGAAAGCGCCGGTGCCGACAAACGTCGTGTCCACGCTGCCGTTACTGTTCAATCTGACTACGCCGTATCTGGTGGGCTCAGGCGGATTACTGTATAAAGACACTGCCCCGCAGGCGAGAATTTTCCCGTCGGGCAGCGGCAGCACCTTAAAGATCGTTTGTGCCGGTGATAGAAAATTGAATGACGTGTCCAGGCTGCCGTCCGCGTTGAAGCGCGCGATGTCCCGCCGTAATTGATTATTAGCCGCCGAAAAGTTTCCGGCTGCCAGCAGCTTGCCGTCAGCCTGAAGCGCGACATCCGCGACAAATGAGCCAAGGCTGGAAGGTCCCACGATGTCGCCGAACAGCGGAGTGTATGACGCATCCAGATTGCCCGCAGGTGTCAGACGGCGAACGTGCGAATAAGCGAAGTCCGGCGTGCCCGATAAAAAACGTCCGTGCGTGCCGATCACCGAGCCGTCCGCCTGCACGGCGTGACGATTGAACGGCAGCAGGGGCGAGGCGACGGTTTCCGCCGGAGGATTGAATGAAGTGTCGCGGGTGCCGTCGGCGTTGTATCTCAGAAGCGCTCCGCCCCAGGCAGTCGGAGCCGGAAACGCGTTGTTCGACGTTCCCGCCGAACTTATATAGATCTGCCCGTTGGCGAGCACCGAAAATTGCTGCGGCTGACTCGGTAAAGTGCAGGTCGCCGGGCAGGCGCCGCTTCCTTCCACAAAACTGTCGCGCGAACCGTCGGAATTTAGCCGGACGATCCATTTTGCCACCTGCCCATTAAATGCGGTAAATGACCCGCCGACGAGGATCTTGCCGTCCCGTTGCACTTTGAGTGAGTAGACGTAGCCACTGGTCGGTCCTGTTCCGATATTAAAGGACGGATCGAGAGCGCCGTTCGCGTCGATGCGGAACAGGTTGTTGACCGCCGTCCCGTTGTAGTTCGTAATCAGCGCGCCGCCGATAACAATTTTGCCGTCCGTCTGCAACGTCATCGCTTCAAACGTGCCCGTAATGCCGGTACCGGGATTTAATGAAGTGTCGAGCGACCCGTCCGAATTGAGTCGGGCGATCCCACGACGCGAAACGCCGACGGTCGTAAAATCTCCGCCGATCAGAATTTTGCCGTCCGGCTGCAGGATAACGGTTTTGACCCAGCCATTGACGCTCTGCCCGGGATTGAATGTTTCATCGAGCGAGCCGTCCGAATTCAGACGCAGAATGTAGTTTCGTTGAAATAGGCCGGATGAATTGGTAAAACCGACAAAAGCTCCGCCGACAATGATTTTGCCGTCCGGCTGAAGCGCAAGGTCTAGTATGCTCTGTCCCCGAATTCCGACACCCGTATCGAAAGATTCGTCGAGCGTGCCGTCCGCATTGAAGCGGGCGATACTGCTTCTACCCGTCGAGTCAGCCGTTTCAAAATTACCGGCGATAATGTGCTTTCCGTCCGGCTGAATGACTATCGCGCGAACTCTTCCATCCTGACTTCCCATAAAGTTTGGATTCTGCACGCCGGCTTCATAATCTAAGTCAAGTCCGCCAGCGACCGTCGAAATAGGCGACAGATCAAACGGGCTGATGGAATTAATGATCTGATTGGTTTCGTTTTTCAGAAACGATTCGACGATCGAACCGCCCGTAAAGGATTGGGCGGATATTTTCATCACGCCGAAAACGGCGAGGAACATCAACAAGGCGGGAAGTGCATAAATAAAATTAGAGGACAAGAAATAACTTTTTCTGAGGATTTTCGGCATTAGCATAAGCTCCTTAAAATGTTGTCGGTGGTTGAAAATAAACGTTGTTTCGGAAACGTTTTGGCGGACGTGCTTCGATCTATTGCTTGAGCCTTCTGATGCGCTCGCCGAGGATCATTGCGATCCCTTCGTCTTTGAGCATTGTTACGTCGAGCAGGTCATACGCGCCTTCTTTGTAATTTTCGCCGCCGCCCGGGCCGTATTGGATCAGCAGTGTGTATCGATAGCGGAGTTCCGTTCCACGCTCGATGCGGGGTTGTCCCTTTTCGTCCACGTCGATCCAGATCTTGAGCGGGATCTCCGCGGCAATGTGGGGTTGAAAAATACCAGTGCCGTCGCGTCTGATCTCGATGATCGGAGCTCCTTTGTCTTCATAAAGGTATTTGCCGATTATTTCGTCCGGCAGCTTCTTGCTCACGGTGTAATCGCGGCCCATTAAATTTATGACCTCGACCTTGTCCTGGTCCTGGGCCGCGATCGGTGAGCACACCGCGATCGTGAGGAGTGAAATGAGAATTAGTGTCTTCATATTGTTGTTTCTTGTCCGGGCCCGCCGTCCTCGGCGATCCGTCGTATACAGACAAAGTTCTGCGAGGTGAGAGGTTGGGCATGGTTATAAGGGATCTAGGGATCTTGGTTTCGAACCTACGGTCTCGTCAGCCGTTCTCTTTTATTCTTCGAACCCGGAGTCCGGCTCCGGGTCGGGCTTTGTACAAATTCCCGAAAAAACTAACACAACGGCCAAGTTCTTGAAATACGTAATCTTACGTAAGACATTTGTCCCATAATGTCGGCACTTTTCTGCCTCTGGCCATATGAACCGAAGACAGCACTCGCGAAGATCAGAGGTAATCGCGTTGAGGTTCGAGCCTCACCTAGGGACCCGGCCCGCGACCGGCGGTCCCGCCGTTCAACTTGCTCGAAAGATCTACTGAACTCAAAAAACGCATCATGCTCATCACTCCCTCCGACGATCATCAAAACACATTCAGAAGGGATCTGGAACGGTGATTTTTACGGAATTAATGATATTTATGATTTTGTGTGATCTTTATGATTTTTATGGTTGGCCTGGCCGGTGACGTCCGGAAGATTTTCGTAAAATAGGGTGATGTAACCGGGAAATTGTCATCAATCCGGCAAAGCTGTGTCATCAATCCGGCGGAACTGCGCCGCCGAGCTTGTGCCGTCGCGCCGTTAAGGCAGCGCACGGATTTTCGGATCGGACGTTAACGGCGTTTATCGAATTTTATGAATTCGAGACCCTCGCCGGTTTTGAGAAATTTACGAAATTCGACGCATTTTCATTTTTTGGCGAGGTAGTATAAAATCCCCGTATTCCAGAACTCCCGGAATCCGAAAACAACCTATGCTTTTCCTGACCCAATCGGCCGCGGTGTATGGCATCGACGCCCTAATTGTTGATATAGAAGTAAATCTGGTCCCGGTCAAGGGCGAGGACGAGCGGCCGAACATCACCATTGTCGGCCTGCCGGATACGGCGGTCCGCGAATCGCGTGAACGCATCCGCGCCGCGATCGGCAACAGCGGCTACTTTTTCCCGATTCACAAAGCGACCATAAACCTTGCACCCGCTGATGTTAGGAAAGAGGGGGCGAGCTTCGACCTGCCGATCGCTCTGGGGATCTTAGGTGCCGCCGGCGATCTTGGGAAATCGGAAACCATCTCTAACACATTGAGCGTAGGTGAGTTATCGCTCGACGGCCGCGTCCGCCCCGTGCGCGGAGCGCTCTCAATTGCTCTATCTGCAAGAGATAGCGGAATTACGAACCTGCTGCTGCCCGAGGAGAACGCCAAGGAAGCCGCCGTAGTCAGCGGCGTAAATGTCTTTCCGATCAAGGACTTACGCGAAGCGGCCCGCCTCGCTGAACAGCTTCAGAACGGGGAACTGACGCAGATCCTGCCGCTAAAGCTCGATTCCGCTGAATTCAAATCGAACGGCAACGGCTATCGTGTTGATTTCGCAGAGGTTAGAGGCCAGCAAACGGCGAAAAGAGCACTGGAGGTCGCAAGCGCAGGCGGCCACAATATCCTCTTCATCGGCCCTCCGGGTTCCGGTAAGACCATGCTGGCAAAGAGGTTACCGACCGTGCTGCCGCCGCTCGAATTCGAAGAGGCTCTGGAGATCACAAAGATCCACTCCGTCGCCGGCCTCACCGGCCGCAGCGGCCTCATCACCGACCGTCCCTTTAAATCCCCTCATCACACAGTATCCCAAGCCGGCCTGATCGGCGGCGGCTCGATCCCGAAGCCGGGCGAGGTCTCCCTCGCACATCTCGGCGTACTTTTTCTGGACGAACTGCCGGAATTCGACCGCTCCGTGCTTGAGGTGCTCCGCCAACCTATGGAGGATAAACAAGTTACGATCTCACGCGCGGCCACGTCGCTGACCTTTCCGTCGAATTTTACACTGGTCGCCTCGATGAACCCGTGCCCGTGCGGTTATTTCGGCTCGACCCGCGAATGCACCTGCTCGCCGATCCAGATCCAGCGTTACGTCGGCAAGATCTCAGGGCCGCTGCTCGACCGTATCGACATCCATATCGACGTGCCGGCCGTTAAGTTCAACGAGCTCCGAGGCCGCGGCGTGGCGCAGGGCGACAGTTCCGCCGATATTCGCGCACGCGTCATAAAAGCCCGTGAGATCCAACTCGACCGTTTCAGCGGCGTCGCCGGAGTATTCTCCAACTCCGCCATGTCATCGGCGCAGATCCGCGACCATTGTGCCCTCGATTCCGCCAGTGAAGCTCTTCTCGAAAAGGCCATGCATCGTCAAGGTCTCTCGGCACGCGCGCACGACCGGATCCTGAAGGTCGCCCGTACCGTCGCCGACCTTGATGGAAGCGAGAACATCGGGCCACAGCACATCAGCGAGGCGATCAATTACCGGTCGCTGGACCGTAACTATTGGACATAAACCGTTCAAATCTGCAAGAATAAAAGGCTATATCCAGAAAGTTGAAATTAGACCCGAAACACCGTGTGCGTGTTGTCGGACACGCGAATGACAGCAGAAAACATCATAGGTTTTGAAAACCTCCGGCAATCGATACCCCATTATTGCTTAGAATCGTTTCGTCGCAACGCCAAACCCGACGCCTTGTCCTTTAAGGTTGACGAGGTCTGGCAGCGGATCTCCGGCTCTGAGGCCATTGATCGGATCAGAAAGATCGCGCTCGGGCTGTCTGCGCTTGGCGTCAAGGCCGGCGACCGCATCGCGGTCATATCGGAGAACCGTCCCGAATGGTCGCTGACCGATCTCGCGATCCTGTCCCTGCGTGCGGTCAACGTGCCGATCTATACGACGCAGGCTGTTGATCAGATACGGTACATATTGGAAAATTCCGGAGCAAAGATGCTATGTATCTCCGGAAAAAAGCTTTACAAGCACGCCGAAGAAGCGGTCACGGTCGTCGAGCAGCTCGAGAAGGTGGTTTTCTTCGATGAAGACGCTTTGCCCGAAGGCGGCAGCAGGTTCATGACCCTGAACGCCGTTGAAAAGCTGGGCTCTGAGCAGGATCGGTCTGACCCCGAAATGTTCGACAGGTTACTTGATCAGATCAGCCCTGAAGACCTGGCCACCATTATCTATACATCGGGAACCACAGGCGAACCGAAAGGCGTTATGCTGACGCATGATAATTTCGTTTCGAATATCGTAGCGATCTCGCGCGGGCTTCCCATAAAGTCGAACGATCGTTCGCTGGCCGTGCTCCCGCTGTCGCACATCTTTGAACGAACGGTGTTTTACGTACTGTGCTCGAACGGCGTGTCGATCAATTACTGCGCGTCGTTCGACCAGCTTGCGGCGCATCTTCAGGAAGTGAAGCCGACGATAATGACAGCCGTGCCGCGGCTTTTTGAGCAGGTTTACCACAAGATAGTGAAGAAGGGAAAGGCTGCCGGTGGTTGGAAGACAAGGCTGTTCGAATGGTCTTTGGATGTCGGCCAGGAATACTGGACCGCCAAAGACATGCACGAATCCGTCTCCGCCTCGCTGGCCGCCAAGCACGCGATCGCAAACCGAATGGTGTTCGCCAAATGGCGTGACGCCGTCGGCGGAAGCCTGCGTTTTTTCGTATCAGGCGGTGCGCCGCTATCGAAAAAGCTGTCATATGCATTCTGGGCGGCGGGAATCCCTATCCTGCAAGGTTACGGAATGACGGAAGGCTGCATCGTCTGCGCGAACCGGCCTGAGGACAACAAGGTCGGATCGATCGGGCGCCCGTTCGAGGGGATCGAGATGAAGATCGCGGAGACGGACGGCGAGATTCTGATCCGCGGCCGAAACGTAATGCGAGGCTATTACAACAATCCCGAAGAGACCGCTAAAGCCCTCGATGAACAGGGTTACTATCACACCGGCGACGTCGGTTATGTCGACACGGACGGGCATTTCTATGTCACCGACCGGATCAAAGATCTCTTCAAACTCTCTAATGGCAAATACGTAGCGCCGCTGCAGGTGGAGAGCCTGCTGAAGCAAAGCCCGCTCGTCTCGCAGCCCGTCGTGGTAGGCTCCGGACGCAAGCAGGTCGGAGCCCTCATCGTTCCGGACTGGGAATCGCTGAAAGACGTCCTTCGCGACGAAGGCATAAGCGTCGACGGGAAATCCCGCGAGGAACTATGCGACGACCCGCATGTTATCAAACGAGTGCAGCGAGATGCCGTTGAACTTACAAGGGAACTCAGCGATTTCGAACGGGTGAAAAGAGTTTATTTGCTTCCCAGGGAGTTTTCGATCGATAAAGGCGAGATGACTCCGACATTAAAGATCAAACGAAGTGTGATCGATGAAAAATACGAAGAGGCGATCGATGAGATCTGTGGAAGCTGAACTCAAAGCAGCATCGCGGTCCCGGCCCGCTTAACCATCCTATCCAACAGCTTTTCTCCTCCGGACGAGTTCAACAGAGCTTCGGCAAGCTCTTTCAATGGCTCAGGCAGCGCAGGTGCGGGAACCGGCTCGTTGCCCTGAGGGTAATGCATATAAAATTCGAGCTCCGCCGTACAGAATTCGCATTCACCCAGATGTGCGCGAATTATTTCGGCCAGATCAGGACACTCACCTGATTGGAATGCCAGCAATTCGTGGGATGTCGGACAGTCCGTCAATTTACGGAAGCCCGTACCAGTTTCCATTTGCATAAATACAAAGCCGCTCAAGATCACCCTTCGAGCGAAATCTACTTCAACTCAAAATAACCAACGTTATACCTAGATAAATCGATAATAGCCCATTGGTTCCATAATGAAAGTAAATTAACGCAAGAATTTACGGGCGCAGTGCCGTTGTTAAACGAGTATGGGCAATGCAAAAACTTGTTGCTCAAATCGGAGAAAGTTGGTATTATCAAATCCGTAGGCAGTTACGGCTAATACCTTAGCTGCACACGCCAGAAACCTTCGGTGCTCGGCGGATAGGATTTCAAAGCTTAGTTCACACAGTTTCCCTTACGAAATCTTAGCAATTAAAAGCTTCAGATAAGTCGCACTCGAACTGCGTCTATTTGGATCGCGATCTATCGCTTTTTGCCCCGCCGCCAATCCTTCGCCCGATTCTTATGAATTCAACCAAATCACAGGGGCGTTTGCCCAGATCAATCCAGAACAAACAGATCAAGGTCGGTAAATGGAACGACAGCCTAAAGGTGTCAGACGTGAACCAGATCTGGATCGAGCTGCATAGGATCGTGTCTTCGCACCCGCTTGTTAGAGCGTCGAAGCAGGCGGGGTTTCTGGTTGAGGAAGGAAAATTCAACGCCTATACGGATCTTACGCAAGAACTGTTCGTAGCATTGCTCAGCAAGGAACGATTTCAGCATTACGTGGACACGGGGATGAGCGATGCTGAGATCGAAGCCGAGATCAGCCAGATCGAGCTTACAAACATGCTGACGGCAGAGCTCCGAAAACGATACCCGGAATCGTACAGGCTCGCCAGACGAATTTCGACTCTTATACAATCCAGTCCTGTCTTTAAACGGTTCGATAATCTGGGCAATCCAGAAGTTCATCGCCGACTTGCGGATCGTCTTTACGGCCTGGCTGACTGGCCGAATAAGAAAATGCGACGCGACGTGCAGGAAATGGACGAGCGAGTAAAAGCGGTATCGTTTCAAAGCCGCGACACAAGAATGGTAGGCTGCACCGGCGATTCCCAGATCGTGATCAGCAACGTAGAGCTCGAAAAGTTGATCATCCGTGTGTTCAAAGCCATCGATTCCCCTGTGGACGTTCGTTCGCTTCGGTCTTTCGTGATGTCGCGGCTGCCGATCATGGACATCCATCTGGTTCCCGTCGGCGGCCCCGGCGATTCAGACGACGAGGATCACCGCCCCCAATTCGAGTTCACCGACCTGCGGGAAACCCCTGAAGAAGACCTTCTTCGCAACGAAGCGGAGCGACAGGCTGTCGGATATGTCGATGATTTCTTACGTGATCTTTCCAAATCTGTCCGCGGAAAATCAAAGCAGTACGATCGGATGATCAGCGTGCTGTGGCATTGTTATTTGATCTCGGACAGCGGCACTCAGCTGGAAGTTGCGGCAATGCTCGGCGTATCCGACTCGCTGATCTCTGATTATCGCAAGCGAATTGAGGCAAATCTGCAGGCGTTGTCGTTCAACGGCGTAAACGAGGCCCGACAATTTGAGAAAGCACTTAAACGGAAAGTTCGAAGTTTGATCACCCTGGAAAAGGAAGAAATTTCGGCCTGAGGATCTTCCGGTTTTGTCCCGGGCGTTACAAGAACAAACTCCGCAGCGGTTCGGTCTGTCCGCTGCGGAGTTTTTATTGAGGTCAAAGCTAATTATTATTCGACGTCGATACGGTCGATCAAATCGGCGAATCGCGGATCGTTCCTGACCGATTTCAAATTTTTGTCGTGCAGGAAGTGCGGTTTGTTCTCATTCCCCAATTTGATCGCACGGTTCAGCCATTTGAACGCAAGGTCACTTTCGCCCAACAGCGAATATGTTGAGCCGACCCAGTAGGCCATGTCGTGATCGGCCTTGGAAAGTGCGAGGGCATCTTCCGTCAGTTGCGCAATTGCGTCTTCGCGGCGGCCTGCTCCGGCCAGATAGACGGCATAGAGCGGACGAATACCGTCCATCCTTGGATTTTTTTCCAGGACCTTCGCGATCAGATCTATGGCGTCGTTGACGTCGCCCCGGAAGTAATAGACAGCCGATCGAAAGATCTTCAGCATCGGGTGATCAGGCTCGGCACGTTCGCCTCGCTCTATCTCGTGGATCGCTTTCTGATAATCGCCCTTGTAAATAAATATCCTCGCACGGTTGTAAGCGGAGACAGCACGTGCAGCGGGATCGAGACGTGACAATTTCTCAAAACTCCGGAGAGCCTCCTCATACTTACCGTCGAGCCTGTGCATTGTGCCCTTTACGAAATAGAGGGCCGCATCATTTGGAAATTGTTTCTCAAGTAGCTCGATCTCGGACCGCGCTTTTTTCTTTTCGCCGCGGGCCATATAGATCATGACCATCAGGACGCGGGCTTCGACCACATTAGGATCGTAGAAAAAGGCTTTGCTGAACGCTGCTTCCGCGTAGGTGTAATCTTCGGCCTCGCCCAGGCCTTTGAATACGCGATTCGCGTAACAGGCGCCAAGGCCGCTGTAGGCGAGCGCAAAGTGCGGGTCGAGTTCCACAGCGGTCTTGAAATTTTGAATTGCCGCATCGCAATCCTCCGCGGAAAGCGTCCTGAAAATGAATCGGCCAAAATTATCGCGTCCCCGGAGATATTCTTCCCATGCCGCAGTATTCTCGGTCGCGCGTCTGCCAAGTTGTTCCTGTTCGGAATCCGACAGTTCGAGCCGCAAACCTTCAAGGATCCGCTGTGCGATACTGTCTTGGAGCGCAAGTATATCGCTGCCTTCTGCGTCGATGCGATCGCTCCAGAGAATTTCACCGTTCGATGGATCAAGCAGCTGCGCAGTTACACGGAGCTTTTCCCCGACACGCAGGAAACCTGCAGAAAGAACGGCATGTACGCGAAGTTCGCGGCCGGCTTCGCCCGGATCTATCTCAGAACCCTGATATTTGGCGATCACAGAGCTGGGCCGGACGACGAGTGACTTGATCTGGGCGAGTTCCGTTATGATCGCATCGGCGAGTGCGAACTCATAAAAGCTTGCATCAGGGTCGCGATTAAGGTTCTTGAACGGCAGTATAGCTACGCTCTTCTTTTCCTGTCCGGTGGCGGTCAAGGTTGTATCCGGAGTGAATGACGGTTGAGATACGGTCGGTATTCGTCCCGACGTGTTTTCGGGCGTCGACTTACCGGTGAGCCAATTCCAGGCTCGCTTAACGGAGCTGCCGTCAAGGTGGCTCGGAGCGAATGTGTCGTTGGGCATAACTGATGCGCCCGCGACCTGTTGAAGCACTGCCCGAAGATCATCCCGCATTTGTGAGATCTTCTGATAGCGGTCTTTAGGGTTCTTCGCAAGGGCTTTGCTTACGATCTGTTGAATTTGCGGAGGAATAGGTTGGCGGCGCACATCCGCGATCGGCAACGGGTCGGAGTACAGCACCTTATGCCGCACGTCGATAACGGTCTTGCCTTGAAAGGCCCAAATGCCGGTCAACATTTCATAGAGCAAAACGCCGGTCGAGAATATGTCCGAACGGTGATCGGCACGTTCGCCTTTCGCCTGTTCAGGCGCGGCGTATGTAGCCGTTCCGTAAGGTATCCCAAGCTCGGTTATCTCGGTCTTGTCCAAGCCCTTCGTGCGATCAGCCGCCTCATCTTCCAAAAGTTTTGCAAGTCCAAAGTCCAGGATCTTGACTTGGCCGCCAGGGGTGACCATGATATTTCCTGCTTTGATATCGCGATGAATGATGTTCTTTGAATGGGCGAACGCAAGGGCATCACAGACCTGTATCGCGATCGAAAGCGCGCTCTTAAGATCAAGCGGCCGGCCGCTAACCAGTTGCCGGACGTTTTTTCCTTCGACGTACTGCATCGCTATGTAGTAGATGCCGTTCGCCTCGTGAAAATCGTAAATGGTACAAATGTTCGGGTGATCGAGCTGAGAACAAAGCTGCGCCTCGCGTTCGAAGCGTTTGAAGTTCGCGGTCTTTTGAGTGAGTTCCGGTGGGAGGACCTTGATCACGACGGTGCGGTTTAGTTTAGTGTCAAGAGCCTTATAAACTGTCCCTTGTCCGCCTGAGCCGATCTTCTCTTGTATTTTGTATTGGTTTATTTGAGAACCAATCATATAGACGGCGGAACTGCGAATCGTTATACCGGCAAAGCGAAATGCGGACTAGATCATCCAATTCCAAAAGATGCCATTATAGTGTAAAACGAAAAAACCGCAATCCCAAACCAAAATAAGTTTTAGTGACCGGCAAACTGCCGTTCAATCAGGCGTGATCGTTCAGCCACGGGGAGGATCGCCCCAACCCGATATTACGTGTTCGCCGTTCTCAACTATGCACGGAACGACGAGGTCGCCGCCCGAATATTCCAACATCTCTTTTCTACGAGCCTTGTCGTTCTGGGCATCATATTCGATGAACGGAATATTATTTTCGTTGTAATAATCCCGAGCCTTCTGGCAGTAGGGGCAACCTGGTTTGACATACATGACCAAAGACATATGAAAGCTCCTTATTCAGACGGCCGGCGACCTGCCGGCGGTTTCGTTTCGACCACTCAGAAATTCGGCGGGTCGCCCCAGCCCGATCCGAGAAATACCCCGTATTCGACAAATGACGGAATACGTCTAGAACCCGCTGAATAATCCAGCATTTCATACAACCTTTGGCTGTCCGCTTCTACGTTGTACTCGACAAATTCGATGTCGTGCTCAACAAAGTAATCACGTGCCGAATCACTGCAGCCGCAATTGGGCGACGAATACATTATCACTGCCATCGTTTAGACATGCTCCATTCTCTAAGTTATTCTAGCGAAGGAAACACGAACTTCAAAATTTTCCTTGAGTCAATCTGGTGATATTAGGATGGATCAGACCTACGCTAACGATCTTTTTGACGACGATGATGAATTGATCGAAATAACTGTCGTCGGGCAGCAGTTACAGGTGCCGTCAAATAATTCGATTCTGAGGTGCCTGCAATTTCTCTGGCTCGAAGGCATCTCATACGGCGATTTCTGCTGGAACGGCGATTGTTTGAATTGCCAGGTTTGGATCACAGCCGGCGATCGGGAAAAAGCTGTGATCGCATGTAGGACGAACGTCGTGCAAGGTATGGAAATCGTGCGTTTCAGCGAACAGATCCGCGTTGCCTGCGATGTTGATCCGGCCGATTAATACTTGGGAACTTTCGGGTCGACCTCATTCGACCAGGCTGTTATTCCGCCTCTGAGATTCTTCAGCTCGCCTTTATATCCTGCCTGCCGAAGCGCCTCGATCGCCTTTGCGCTCCGGCCGCCCATCTTGCAATGGATAACCGTTTCGCGGTTCTCGTCGATCTCGCCCATTCGGGAGACTATCTCGCCCAAAGGTATTAACTTGGCGCCGGCAATTTTAGCAAATGCATGTTCATCCGGCTGTCGGACATCGATCAGCTGAATATCCTTGCCCGCCTCCAGCTCTGCCCTTAGTTCTTCCGCTGTGATTTCACTCATATTTAATGACATCAATTTCCTTTCGTATTATGGCATCAATTATGCACGTCGACGAACATAACGTCGTGCATCGGGCCCATGTTTGAGCCCGGTTTGTATGATATCGCGCCTCAGGATCATTTACAAAAATTTACAATAGCTGTCTTAACTCATGAAACTAAGTGATATAAGATTAACATCTTACAATATCTTATGGGTTCCGTGGCTTTTATAACTAAATATATGAATCTGAGACTCGTTGCGGCGGTTTTATTCGTCACTGCGGCCTTGGGATGCCGATCAACGCAGTCCGCCGGCGACAGGCCGGAGGTGGACGCTGCGTCCGCACCATCTATCGCGGTTACTGTGGCGACGGCGGAGTCGCGTGATGTTGCCGCTGCTATCCAGGCGACGGGAAGCCTTGTAGCCGACGAAAGGTCCAACGTGGCTCCGAAGGTGGCCGGAAAGATCTCCAACGTCTCGGTAGAGGTCGGCCAGTTCATCTCCCAAGGCAGCGTGCTTGCCAAGATCGACGATCGTGACGCGCGGCTGCAGCTCGCCACCGCCCAGGCGGCCGTAAAGCAAGCCGTCGCGGGTGTCAGGCAGGCCGAAGCCCGGCTCGGGTTGTCTCCGAATGGAACATTCAATGCGTCGTCAATTCCGGAAGTGCGCGCCGCCAATGCGAATTACGAACAGGTCGCTGCCGAACTAAGGCAAGCGGAGGCGAACGAGAAGCGTTACCGGGAACTTGTAGAATCCGGCGATGTTGCGATGATCACATACGAGCAGTGGCGCACGCAGAGGGACACTGCTCGTGCGCGGCTGAACAATGCGAAACAACAGCTCGACGCCGCTGTTAATGCCGCAAAGCAGAATAACCAGGCGATACGGAGTGCCGAGGCATCGGTTGAAGCGGCTCGGACACAAGTTGGTATCGCAGAACAGGCACTTGCCGACACTGTAATAAGGGCGCCGTTTTCCGGATTCGTAAGCGACCGGCCGGTGGCTGTGGGCGAGTACGTATCATCTGCTTCGATCGTTGCGACGATTCTCAGAACCAATCCGATCAAGATCCAGATACAAGTCGCTGAGGCCGATGTTCCGTATGTTTCAGTAGGCCGCGGCGTTTCCATCGCGGTTGAGGCTTATAAGGACCGGAACTTTGCCGGGACCGTTTCTGCGGTTAATCCGGCAATTGACCCTACGTCCAGGTCGGCGATCGTAGAAGCTTCGATCGAGAACGGTGACAACGCACTTAGGACCGGCATGTTTGCCACCGTGAGAATTAACAAAGAAGGCGGGAGCAAGGCGGTCTTCGTACCAAAGTCGGCCGTTTATAACGACCAGAGCACGCAGGCTTTCAGGGTCTTTGTGATCGTCGACGGCATTGCAAAGCTGCGGGTTGTACAGCTTGGAGTTGAGGAAGGAGACATGGTTCAGATCTTGTCCGGGGTAAACGCGGACGAAGTGGTCGCTACAAGTAATCTCGACCAGCTCTACGAAGGAGCAAAAGTGGCCGCTTAATGCGGGTTATTGGTCCGCGGAGATAACGAATCTATGCAATGGTTAGCCGAAATTTGTGTTCACCGACCGGTGTTTGCCACGGTAATCGTTTTATTCATTACCGTTGTAGGGGGGTTCAGTTTCTTTACCCTCGGCGTTGACAGGTTCCCCAAGATCGACCTGCCCACCGTTTCGATCCGAACCAGTAATCCGGGTGCTGCTCCGGCTGAGATCGAATCCGAGATCACCGATATTATCGAAGGAGCGCTTAATACGGTACCCGGCGTCGAAGAGATGCGGTCGACCTCGTCACGGGGAAGCTCCAACGTAACCCTTACGTTTAACCTCGACAAGAACCCGGACCAGGCATTTAACGAGATCCAGCAGAAGTTAAGTACGGTCGTCAACCGTTTGCCTGAGACGGCTGACCCGCCGGTCGCCCAGAAGTCCGATCCCGACTCGCAGCCTGTTCTTCAGTATTCCATCAGTGCCCCGAGAAACGTGATCGACCTCACTATGCAGGTCGAGAACCTGATCCAAAAGAGGATCGAATCGGCAGACGGTGTGGGTGAAGTTTTTCTTTACGGGGCTCGCCAGCGCCAGATCAAGATCTTCGTAAACCCTGAGAGAATGAGGGCTTATGGCCTCTCGGCAACGGACGTTACGAACGCGGTTCGATCGCAGAACCAAGAAATGCCTGGCGGAAATCTGATCGAAGGTGCTAAGACTTTAGGCCTGCGAACGATCAGCAAGCTCAACGAGGTTTCAGAATTTAGCGACATAGTTGTCGCAAACCGCAATGGATATCAGGTAAAAATAAGCGATATCGGCCGGGTGGAAGAGGGCGGAGCGGATCCTTCATCGGCGGCTTCGCTCGACGGCGTTCAATCCGTGTCGCTGGCCGTGAGAAAGCAGGCTGGCGCAAATACCATCGCGGTGATCAACGGCGTCAAAGCTCGCATGGCCGAGATCGTCCCGAACCTGCCTTCGGATATGAAGGTCGCCGTTATCCGCGACCAGTCTGAATTTATTCAGAACAGCCTCACGGCGATCGAAGAACATTTGGTACTTGGCGGGTTGTTTGCCGCTATTATCGTTTATCTTTTCCTTTGGAACTTCAGGTCGACCATCATTGCTGCTCTGGCGATCCCTATTTCGATCATTGGCGCTTTCGCTGCCATCGCTGCTTTCGGATATTCACTCAACCAAATGACAATGCTGGCACTCACTCTGATGGTCGGTATTGTTATCGACGACGCCATCGTGGTGCTGGAGAATATTTATCGGTTCGTCGAGGAAAAGGGGATGAATCCGTTCCAAGCCGCGATCGAAGGTACACGAGAGATCGGTCTGGCGGTTTTGGCGACGACGCTGTCATTGCTCGCCGTTTTCATCCCGGTTGGATTCATGACCGGGATCGTTGGCCGTTTTATGTCAAGCTTTGGCCTGACGGCCGCCGCCGCGATCGCGATCTCGCTGATAGTTTCGTTCACGCTTACGCCGATGCTTGCCGCTCGCTGGATTAAGCCGAAACGTAAGTCGGATGAAATGCCGCAGTCGGAAGGGATTGATTACGACGAAACGGCGATCGGAGCGGACGATGATCGTGAAGTCAACGCGTCGCCTGAATCACACGATTCAAAAGAGAATTGGTTCTACAAACGTGTGGACGGAACGTATACCTGGCTGCTAAAGCTATCCATGCGCTTTCGCTGGGTGATCGTCTTGATCTGTCTTATCACGGTTGCGTCCATTTATCCTCTCTTCAAATATGTTGGGATGGCGTTTTTACCAGATGAGGACGAGTCGCTGTATCAGGTGAATCTGCGCGGGCCACAGGGAACGTCACTTTCTGCGACGCAATCGATCCTTGATCGGATCGCACGTGACATACGCGAACAGGTCCCCGGCGTGAGAAATACGCTGGTGCTTGCCGGCTTTGGAAGAGGATCAGGGCCTAATAATGGGTTCATTAACGTTAGCCTTGTTCCGGTGTCCGAACGGGATAAATCACAGTCCGAACTTATAAATCAGACGCGGCAGATCGCTCGTAAATATTCGAATAAGGATTACCAGGTGTCGGTTTCGGCGTCGTCGTCTATCGCCGGCAGCATCGGCTTAGGCCGCGGGGGATCGGGAGTCGGACTTTATATCGCCGGCCCCGATATGGAGCAGCTTGGGGTCTACGCAAACGCTCTGGTCGAGCGAATGAAGGAAGATCCCATCTTCCGAGATCCGGATTCGTCGATCGAGGTCGGAACCCCCGAGATCCAAGTCAAGATCGACAGGACGAAAGCAGCGGACATGGGCGTTCGCGCCGGGGACGTTGCACAGGCGCTGAACATATTTTCAGCCGGCCAGAAGATCTCGACTTTCAGCGAAGGCTCGGAACAATACGACGTTGTCGTTCAAGCGGACGAACGGTTCCGACGCGACCGCAGCTATTTGCCGTGGTTTACCGTCGCTTCGTCGATCGGCCAGCCCGTCGGCCTGGACCGGTTGGTCACGATCGAAGAAGGGCTCAGTCCATCATCGATCAGCCGCCTGAACAGGCTTCGCCAAGTAACTGTATCCGCGAGCCTTCCGCCGAACTCTTCGGAATCGGACGCTCTTGCACGGCTTGAACAGTACGCGGCAGAATTGAATATGCCGGCTGAATATCTGACCGGTGTTACAGGAACATCAAAGGAACTAAACCGTGCATACGATGCGTTCTTATATGCATTCTTACTTTCTTTCGTGTTCATGTACCTGATCCTTGCCGCGCAATTCGAATCTTTCATTCACCCGGTGACGATCCTTATCTCGCTGCCGCTATCGATCCCGTTTGCCCTGATCTCGACAGCGATAGCCGGGCAAACATTAAATATATTCTCTGCACTGGGTATATTGCTGCTATTCGGTATTGTCAAGAAGAATGCGATCCTGCAGATCGACCATACCAACACGCTTCGCTCGCGCGGGATGAACCGTTATGACGCGATCATTCAGGCGAACCGGGACAGGCTTCGTCCGATTCTGATGACGACGATAGCTCTGGTGGCGGGAATGATACCGCTGACCCTTGGAAGTGGTGCCGGCGCTGCTACTAATCGATCGATCGGCATTCTTGTAGTTGGCGGCCAGTCGCTCTGTTTGCTCCTGACATTGCTTGCGGTACCGGTCTTTTATTCGTTATTCGATGACGCGGCAGAGTCGACCATCATGCGTGGAGCAGGGGCAAGGGTTGAAAAGTTCAAAACCGGCGTGCTCAAACCCGCATTCGATCGTTTGACGGGAATATTCAGAACATCGAAGCCGGTTCGGGACGACGACGACCTTCCGGAAACAGCTTCGGGCGGAAAGTAAGATGAGCATTATTGGATCTAGAATTTTCGGTGCCTCACAACCTGCGATTTTTGCAGTGTTGGGTCTTGTTATTGGGTTGGGAATAAACGCCAACGGCCAAGAGCCTGCGGCAACACCGGAGGTGCAGCCAACGGCCCCTGTTGTGCAGCCATCGCCGACCCCGCCGCCAGGAATTCCCGCTGCAGAACTGCCGGCCGAGCCACCGCCTGTAGCGCCAGATTTTAAGGCACCTGTTCGCCCGCTCCCGAGTTCGGACAGGATCGGCGTAGATGTCTCAAATCAGATGCCGCTGTCGCTTGATGACGCGATCGAAATGGCGTTGCAGAACAATAACGACATCGATGCTTCGCGCAATGACGTTCGTATAGCCGAATTCAACCTCCGGGGAGCTCGAGGGGTTTATGACCCGCTGATCGGTTCGGAAAGCTATTACGAAAGCGTGACCACACCGACGGCGTCTGCCATCGGCGGCGCGGTCAATGGAGCCGTAACTCAAACTCGATATTTCGGCAGCGCCGGTGTAAACGGTTTTGCGCCGTGGTACGGCGGCGAATATTCAGCCCGCTTCGATTCGACGCGAAGTACGACCAGTAACACCAATTCATTCCTGAATCCGCAATTCCCGACTTCGCTGAACTTTTCTTACACTCAGCCGCTGTTTCGAAATTTTAGATTCGACAACAATCGACGGCAGATCGAGATCGCACGTAAGAATCTAAGCCTTTCGGATGCTCAGTTCCGGCAGCGGGCCATCGACGTCATAGCGTTGGTAGAACAGGCCTACTGGAATCTCGTTTTCTCGCTCCGCAACTTGCAGGTTCAGATCGATGCCGTGAGGCAGGCCAGAACTCAGCTCGAAAGCAACCAGCGCCAGGTCGACAGAGGCGTCTTGGCTCCGATCGACGTAGTTGCCGCCAATGCTCAGATAACGACATTCGAGCAAAATGTTTACACGGCCCAAGAAGATGTTACGCGTGCCGAGAATCAGCTTAAGACTTTAATGCTGCCAGATAGATATTCGGACGTTTGGTCGAGGCCTATCACGCCGGTGTCACCGATATCCCTCGAAGCACCGAGGATCGGACTGGAAGTCGCTGTCGGCGAGGCATTAAAGAATCGGCCCGAGATAACTCAGCTCGAAACCAGCGCCGAGATCAATCAGATAGACCAAAGGTATTTCAAGGACCAGACCAAACCGCAGATCGACCTTGTCGGTTCATTTACAAGTTCCGGCCTGGCCGGGACCGAGACGCCGGCTGCGATCAATCCGCAAACAGGCCTCAGCCGTGTGCCGCCCAATCTGGTCGGAGGTTATATAAACTCGCTCGGGAATCTGGCGGCCATCGATTATCCGACCTATCGTGTTGGGGTGTCGATATCGCTGCCTTGGGGCAATACGACGGCAAAAGCGAATCTCGGCCGTTCGTTGGTGGAAGCAGAGCGTATCGGAAACCAGCGGGCGCAGACCGAGCAGGTGATCGAGGCCGAAGTGCGAAATTCAATTCAAGCCCTGCGTTCATCCGAAGCACGCTTGTCCGCCGCTATCGCAGCACGAACGTCTGCTGAACAACTTTTTGAAAGCGAACAGCGACAATTCCGTGCCGGCACGACGACGTTTTATCTTGTAATGCAGCGCCAGACCGAATTGTTGGCCGCACGCGGAAGAGAACTGCAGGCACAGACTGACTTAAATAAGGCAATTTCGGAGTTTCAGCGAGCGACGGGTACGACTTTGTCGGCGAATAATGTGAGCGTGTCCGACCGCGGAACGCTATTCAAGCCGAAATCAGGGCGAACGACGCTTTCAAAGAATCTGTTTGAGACCAGCGGCGGAAAATAGATCAAACAGTCAATGCTTCCTGATATTCTCCCCATACTTGTCTGAGCGTTCCGGAGATCTCTCCTACGGTGACATCACTTTCGACTGCTTCAAGGATCCGTGGGAGGAGATTCTCGGAGCCGCTCGCAGCAGCAGCGAGCGATTCGATCGCTTTCGCAGCCTTATCTGCGTCACGCCTATCGCGCACCGCTCGTAGCCTTTCTACCTGCTCACGTTCGATTCTCT
The DNA here is from genome assembly GCA_023436495.1 of Acidobacteriota bacterium. Lineage (GTDB taxonomy): Bacteria > Acidobacteriota > Blastocatellia > Pyrinomonadales > Pyrinomonadaceae > OLB17. The sequence continues at coordinate 17,641 of JAEZIT010000139.1, read as the reverse complement.
CATCGACCTTAAGAATAGGGATGGACGTTTCTTCGTCCACACGGAATTTATTGACACCGACAACTATTGCGTCCTGACGCTCCACCGCACGTTGATATTCGTATGCGGCTTCCTGGATCTCACGTTGAATATAGCCGCTTTCAATAGCATCGAGCATTCCGCCCATTGCATCGATCTTTTCTATATACTCAACTGCCTTTCGTTCCAGTTGTGTCGTCATCTCCTCGATGGCATAGCTCCCGGCAAAGGGATCGACAGTATCGGCAACGCCGGATTCGTATGCGATGACCTGCTGAGTTCGAAGAGCAAGCGTTGCGGCTTGTTCGGTAGGCAAAGACAGAGCTTCATCCATGGAATTGGTATGCAGGCTCTGTGTTCCGCCTAATACGGCTGCTAGAGCCTGAATAGTAGTGCGAACGACATTGACCTCTGGCTGCTGAGCCGTTAGGGTGGATCCGGCCGTCTGCGTATGGAATCGAAGCATATGTGAACGCGGGTCTCGCGCGTTAAACCGATCACGCATAATACGTGCCCACAAGCGGCGGGCCGCCCGGAATTTTGCGATCTCTTCGATCAGATTGTTGTGCGCGTTGAAGAAGAAAGATAGCCGCGGCGCGAATTCATCTATATCCAGCCCCGAATCAATAGCGGCCTGAACATAACAGATGCCATCCGCAAGAGTAAACGCGATTTCCTGGGCAGCCGTAGATCCAGCCTCACGAATGTGATAACCCGAAACAGAGATAGTATTCCAATTAGGGACCTCAGACGCACAAAATTCGAATGTATCGGTTATCAACCGCAGGCTGGGTTTCGGCGGATAAATATATGTGCCGCGCGCGATATATTCCTTTAGTATGTCATTTTGAATTGTTCCGCTAACTTTATCGAACGAAACACCTTGCCGTCGAGCAACCGCGAGGTAGAGGCAGAGCAGCGTCGATGCAGTTGCATTTATGGTCATCGATGTCGAAACCCGATCAAGCGGAATGCCGTCGAAAAGTGTTAGCATATCTTCGAGGCTGTCGATCGCAACTCCGACTTTGCCAACTTCACCTTTTGAAAGCGGGTCATCTGAATCCAGGCCGATCTGCGTCGGCAGATCGAATGCGACGCTTAGTCCCGTCGTCCCCTGCGAAAGGAGGTATTTATACCGGGCATTTGATTCCTTAGCAGTCGCAAATCCGGCATATTGACGCATCGTCCAAAATCGGCCGCGGTACATATTCGGCCTAACACCGCGTGTGAAGGGAAACGACCCCGGAGAGCCAAGGTCAGAATCGTAATCAACGGCGGAAGTGTTCGTCGGATCAAAATCGTTGGGGAGTTCAATTCCGGAAGATGTGAAAAAATGTTCGCGTCGTTCAGTCATTTGGGCAATAGATTAGCATATAAGGCCAATTGCTTCATTGGCCACAATTTCGAAATTGATCGCGTTCCAGTCTATAATTAAACAGCACATCAGCAGACCATAACCGATTTGAATTACTATAATTATTTTACAGAGATCGAAGAAACTTTCGTGCGGCGGCGAGGCAAGAACCTGCTTCTTAGCCCGCTCGACTGGGCGCTTATAGAAGATTGGCAAAACCGCGGGATTCCGATGCATGTGGTGATTCGCGCGATCGAAACGGTCTTCGACACCTTCGACAAACAGCCGATCCGTCCGCGTACTATCAAGAGCCTTCTATACTGCCGCGAAGAGATAGAAGCTCAATACTCCGAGTGGGCTGCACTGCAGACCGGGACCGAAGCTGTAGAATCCAACGGAAATGATGAAGAACTTTCGGTCGATGTCATTGCCGAGCATATTGCGGCGGTCTCAGAGAAATTGACCAATGCCCGATCAGCTGTTGAAAGTGACGTTTCAGCAGCGATCGACAGGGTTTTGGCCCGGCTCGCGGAGTTAATGAACGATCGAGAGGATACTGAAAAGCTCGAGAAATCGCTCGACGCTCTGGACCGCGTGATCGATGATACTCTTGCGGCCGGCACGTCCGCTGATGTCGTTCGTAAGTCTATTGAGAAACAATTAAGAGCATTCAAGCATTCGATGGAGCCGGAAGCCTACAAACGAACATTAGATCTGATGACGATAAAGCGTCTACGAGAGGATCACGGTCTTCCGAGACTAAGTCTCTTTTATTTGTAGAGCCAATAACTGTAAGAGGCATAGGATTGAGTTCCAACTATCAAATCAATGACCGTATAGAGGTAACGATCGAAAAGATCGTACCTGGCGGGTTCGGGCTGGGTTTCGCGCCCAAATTGACGGTCTTCGTACAGCTGACGGCCCCGGGCGACCGGCTGCTTGTCTCGATTACACGCCTGAAAAAGCATATCGCATTCGCTGAGATCGTTGAAATATTGGAGTCTTCGCCGCTGCGGATAAAACCGCCTTGCCTATATTTCGGCCAATGCGGAGGTTGCGATTTCCAACAGATGAACTATCAAGCGCAGCTCGATGCAAAAGTTGCGATCATTAAAGACAATCTGAAACGCATCGCGAAGATCGATGAGCAAGGGACGATCGAGATTGAAGGAAGCCCAAACGTATTAAACTATCGATCCCGGGCACAATGGCACGCGGATCCGGACAGCCGAAACTTCGGGTATTTTCGACGAAGCTCGCATGAGGTTATTGGTGTCGAGTCGTGCCCCATCCTAACTCCGGAATTGGATGTTGTGCTCAAGTAAATTCGCCGCAGTATCGCTTGGGAGAATGTCTGGGACGACCGTGTGGAGTTTGAAGCCGCAGCAAGCGACGACGGTGCTTCCATAAACACATCGGTTCCCACGGAGCCGCCGGCGATAATATCATACTCGACAAAGGACGACACATATTATTACTCAGCGGAAACCTTTTTTCAGGGAAATCATTACTTGATCGAGCCGCTTATCGAAGCAGCGATAGGTGGAACTGGAGGCGATACGGTTATGGACCTATATTGCGGTGTTGGACTGTTTTCGCTGCCTTTGGCTAGAAATTTCAGGGCGGTTCTCGGAGTTGAAGGAGATGAAAAGGCGGTTGAATTTGCGAAGCTGAACGCCGAACGGGCGGGGATCAAAAATATAGACTTTCGAAACGGCGACGTCGATCGGATGTTGCGAAACGGCGAATTCGAACGGCCGGATCTACTTTTTCTCGACCCGCCGCGAGCTGGTGCTGATGTTGAATCTATAAAGGCGATAGGACGGCTTGGGGCGAATGAAATCTCTTATGTTTCCTGTGATCCGTCGATTCTGGCCCGTGATCTTCGAATACTGATCGATAGCGACTACGAGATCGCGGCAATGAAGGCATTCGATCTTTTCCCCCAAACTCATCACGTTGAGACCGTAGTTCGGCTTAAACGCCTTTGATACAAGAACTTTTTCGAGCGCCTATCGTTTAGTTCTAAAGGATATTAAAGTTGAATAAATCATCCCGTCTAAATTAAACTTTCCTTATGGCAAAAAAGAATCCGGAAGCTGAAAACCCTGAGACCTCGATCAGTAAGAGTTTATTTGTTCGCTGTCGATACTGCGGTCAGAAGAACACGGTCAAGGCAGATTACAAGAACAATGATGCAAATTGCGGGCGATGCAAACTGCCGTTATCAAACGAACCTCATAAAAAGTTCGCGGATCTTCGTAAACATGCTTATATCCATCCCGCGGACAGCAAAGCTCTCGCGGCGCTTAAAGCAATTCCCGGTATCGATTCCGCACTCAAGAAACTGCTTGCGGTAACCGGCGAATCGGCGATTCGTGTCACCTTTATGGCGAGCGCGGTACGTGTCACGCCGACGCAATGCCCGGACCTTCATGCAAAGCTCCAGATCGCCTGTACCACCCTCGGCGTCGATATGCCGGACCTGTACATTCAACAGAATCCGGTCGTAAATGCTTTTACAGGCGGAGTCGAAAAGCCGATCATCGTGCTGCATTCGTCGCTGATCGAACGACTTAATGAAGAAGAGACACTCGCAGTCATCGCTCATGAGGTCGGTCACATCCATGCCGAACATGTACTATATCTGACCGCTGCGCAGTTGATACTTGCGGTTGCAACTATTCCGCTGGCGTCGCTTCCGATCGCGGCGATTTTGAAAGAGCTGCTGACGGCAACTATGCGAGGTGCATTGCTTGCCTGGATGCGTCGTGCAGAACTTTCATGCGATCGGGCGGCTATGTTGGTTGTTCAGGACCCACACGTGGTTGGGCGGACGATGATGAAGCTCGCCGGCGGTACTTTTGCGTCGAAGATCGACTATGAACAGTTTCTCGATCAGGCCCGTGAATTTCAGAAGAATTATGATGAGAAAAAGCTTGACAAGTTTTGGGCGGACATCATCAACGCGGGTCTATCGCACCCATTCCCCATCTGGCGTGTGTCCGAAATTCTGAAATGGGTTGAAAGCGGCGAGTACGCTGACGTTCTCAAGAAAAACTAGGAAGACCGAACGAGGCCCGCTGTTTATAACGGCGGGCCGAAATTTTCTAAATCGAATGCTCATTGTGATGACAACAACTTCTTCGATCGAAGAGGCTGAAATACTCGCAGAACAGATCGTGAAAGCCAAGCACGCCGCCTGTGTACAAATCATTCCGAAGATCCGCTCCTTCTTTTATTGGGACGAAGCGGTTACTCGGGAGGAAGAATTTCTGCTGCTCATAAAGACGTTGGATGCGAATTTCGATGATCTTAAAGATTTCATCCACGCCAACCATTCCTACTCGGTTCCAGAGGTCGTCGCGATAGAAGCCGCCAGAATCTCCGACGGCTATGCTGACTGGATGAATCAGTATTTAGCAGGCTAGGCCTTTACCGACTTTTCGATGGGCCCACAAGTTCGAATGATAAAATCCACCGCATCCTGAGGCGAATCGGTCAAATGAATCAGGCCGAGATCCTCCGGACTGATATTCCTTTCGTTCAACATGGTCGAGGTCAGCCAAGCGAGCAGACCCCGCCAGTATTGCGAACCAAACAGTACAACCGGAAAATTGCGGATCTTCCGCGTCTGTATAAGCGTTAGTGCTTCGAACAGCTCGTCCATCGTTCCAAATCCGCCCGGAAAGATCATGTATGCGTTGCTGTACTTGATGAACATCGTTTTGCGAACGAAGAAATATTTGAACGATAACGACTTGGTCAGAAATGGGTTCGGCATTTGTTCGAAGGGGAGTTCGATGTTGCAGCCCACCGATACTTTTCCAGCCTCGAACGCTCCGCGATTTGCCGCTTCCATGATCCCGGGGCCGCCGCCGGTAATGATCTCGAATCCCGCTTCAGCAAGAAGCTTCGATGTTTCATACGCAGCAACGTACATTCCGTCGGATTCGTCAGTGCGTGCCGAACCAAAGACTGAGACTCCGCGAGTGATCGTCGCCAGGTCATCGAATCCTTCGACGAATTCACCCATTATACGAAATACGCGCCATGAATCCGAAGTTTTGTATTCGTCTTCGGGCTCAGGTGAGCGCAGCAGGACCTCATCGTCCGTTAAGTGCCAGTATCCCGGAACTACTTCGCGCTTTTTCGCCTCGGCCACGGTTTCCGGTTCTGGGGCGATTGCTTTATCCTTCCGTTTTCTAGGCTTGTTTGCGTCAGTTTCAGCCATGCTTAAATTCCCATGATGTTGTAGCCGCAGTCGACGTAGATCGTTTCGCCGGTGATGCCTGAAGAGAGTTCGCTGACAAGGAAAAGAGCTGTGTTGCCGACTTCCGATGCCTGTACATTACGTTTCAGCGGCGATTTTTCCCCTACATAGGACAGCAGGGAACCCATATTTTTGACGCCGCGAGCTGACAGCGTGTTTATCGGCCCGGCGCTAATCGCATTCACACGGATATTGCTCTTTCCAAGATCGGCGGCGAGATAACGGGTAGAGGCCTCAAGCGCAGCCTTTGCCACACCCATTACGTTGTAGTTCATCACAACCTTTTCCGCACCGTAATAACTCATCGTCACAATGCTGCCGCCATCCTTCATCAGAGGAGCGGCTGCAAGCGCGACTTGCGGCAACGAATAGGCGCTGATCTCCATTGCGGTAAGAAATGCTTCGCGCGAAGTATTTACAAATTCGCCTTCCAGAGCTTCCTTCGGTGCGAAGGCGATTGAATGAATAATAAAATCCAGCTTTCCATACTTCTCACCGACAGCTGCAAATGCGGCGTCGACACTGGCCTGATCTGTCACATCGCACGGTACGACCAACGAATCGGGAAGCTCGGCCGCAAGTTTCTCGACGTTTTCCTTCAGGCGTTCGCCTTGATAAGTGAATGCAAGTGCTGCTCCCTGTTCGGAGCAGGCTTGGGCGCATGCCCACGCGATCGAGCGCTTGTTCGCAACGCCGAATATTAATCCGGTTTTGTTCTTTAACATAATTGAATTTACGCAGACGTCCGACCAATTTAAAGTGACGATGTCCCGATTGCGATCTCGGGTGAGCCCATGAACAGCCGCATTCGCCTGCTTTATAATCTTCGCACGTTCAATCGGTTACGTAAATTCGCTGGAGGGCTTCGAAATCGAAGATCCGGATGTCTATATCGACTGACGTCGCGGAGAACCGGCCCTTTTTGAGAGCGGCCCTAAGTTTGTTCTCGTCTTCATTCGACAACTGCGTGATAAGGCCAATCAACAGGCGAACCGTCCGCGACGATCCGGAATTCTTCAGATGTTCCTGTGCGGCGGCAGCTTTCTTGATCATCGCATCGACCTTTTCCTGCCGAATATCCGGCGTGACCATGAACGACACGTCAACACAGATCATCAGATCTTGTTTTAGAACGACCGCGTCGAAGGGCGTCTGTCCGACCGCCACATGCCGGAGCATAGGAGCGTTATATTCCTGCTGGACCTGTCGCAAGGCCAGGTCTTCGGCTACGACAAATACCGTCGCCATTTCGGCGTGCTGGTCCGGGCCGGCACCGAAAATTCGCGACAGCTCTTCGACCTCGAGCACGATGTTTTGCCGCTGGACGTCCGGAAGAGCGGTTTCCCATGGCACAATTTCAGTACGGTCGCGTTGAAGCCTGCGAAATTCCGCCAGATTTATATATACAGCCGCAGCAAAGCCCGCGGCCCCGAGCAGTATAAATGCAGCGATACCGTATGACTGGGTCCAAAATGATGCAAGCAATCCACCGAGGAGGCAGGCAAATCCTGCCGCCGCGGGGATAAGCAACGTATTCTGGGCCGAAGGTTTTCTAAAACCGGTTAGGGTGTTTTCTATTTGCCTTTCCATGAGACTTTGGAAGACCGACTAATGTTCTCAATATCAGCTTGCCGAAGTGGCACGTTCGAACGGTATTTCGTCGAAATGCGTCATCCGTTTGAAATCTCGGAAACGCTGATTGATCTCGGGATAATCCAGAGCATCGACGCGTTCCGTACCGAATTTTTCCACGTTGAACGACGCCATTACCGAACCGTATATCATTGCCCGGCGAAGCGTATCGTCGTCGATGGAATTTTGGGCAGCGAGATAGCCCATGAAGCCGCCTGCAAATGTGTCGCCTGCGCCTGTCGGGTCGAATACACTTTCCAGTGGATAAGCCGGCGTCGAGAAATAGCCGTCTTTCGTAAACAAAGTCGCGCCGTACTCCCCGCGTTTAATGACGAGGGCCTGAAGGCCGAAATCCATGATCTTTCGGGCCGCCTTGTGGATATTCGGCTCATCCGCAAGCTGTCGTGCTTCGGCGTCATTTATGATGACGCAGTCCACGACCTTTATCGTATCGATCACCGCGTCCTTCATTGAGGAGATCCAAAAATTCATCGTGTCCATCGCGACGAATTCGGCGTTTGTACATTGTTCACGGACCTGCTTTTGCAGCATCGGCAAGATGTTCGCGAGAAACACCAGCCGGGCATTCTTGGAATTTTCGGAAAGCTTCGGGTCAAATGTTTCAAACACGTTCAGCTGTGTGTCCAGCGTGTGTGCCGTGTTCATGTCGTAATCATAACGCCCGCGCCAGAAAAACGTCTTTCCGTCAGGCACGATCTCGATATCGTCGGTATTGATGTAATGACGTTTAAAAACAGCCCATTCGTCGTCGCCAAAGTCGCCGCCGACGACGCCGACTGCGTTTACCTTTGTAAAAAAACTAGCGGATAGTCCGAAGTGCGTTGCGGCACCGCCGAGAATCTTATCGCGTTTACCAAAAGGCGTCTCGAGCGCGTCGAAGGCGACCGAGCCCACTACTGTTAATGACATTTATTAAAGGGTATCTCCTAAAAAGAATCGCCGGCCGGCAAGGCCGTATTTACGCCGACAGGCCTATTTTACACGCCATGGCGGATTTTTGCGATTTTCGCCCGCGTGAAACAAACAGATTTTGTTACCGTTGGGATCTTTAAGATAAGCCTGACGCCACAGCCATGGCCGTTCGGTGGGATATTCGTCAAACTCGAGTCCCTTGGATATTAACTCCTCAACTGTCCGGTCCAGGTCCTCGCATTCAAAATATAACACAATGCTGGGGTTTTCGGCTACGTCTTCAGCGATATTGATCGACAGCGTTGATTCGCCGTCGGGGCATTCGAGGCGCGCGTAGCGGGGCAGGGAATCGACGATAAGACGAAGGCCGAGCTTTTGAAAAAACTCGGCCGTCTCAATTGGCTTCTCTGAATAAATAGTAACCTGGTTCAGGTTCATGGGTTCGGCCTGATCTGTGCCAGCGTCTTCTTTGCATCGTCCAGGTAGCGACTCTCGGGATACTTCTCGACCAGCATTGACAGGTAGGCGACCGCATCTTCTTTCAATTTTGCAGGTGCATACTTTTCCTTTTCCCGCTCGTTCTTGAGGTCCACCTTCTGCTTGCCTTTATTATCGGATAGATAGTAACTGCTCATACCCGCGAGGTAAAGAAATTCGTCCATCTTGGAAAATGATGGATGGGCCGCGAAAGTCTCCTCAAAACGCATCAGAACGCCCTTGTATGCCTTTTTAAGCCTATATGCTTGCCAGGCCACATCCAGATTGTGCTTGGCGTCCTGTTCGAGGATAGGGTCCCGGTCGATCGCGGGATCGATGTTACGCTGAGCCGAAACCGACCCGGCGAAACCCGCGGTCACGATCAGCGTAAAAACCAATGAGAAAATAGCTTTTCGCATAACTATTTAGAGATGTTCCATTTTGCGAAAACGTTTCCCGACAGGGAAAACTTCCCACACCGATAGCCAAAATACACAGCGAACGGGCCGAAAGGTCTTACCGCTTCGCGTACTTGCCGATTATAGCATCCAGCTTTTTCGCGGTAGCGGCCGGCCAATGTTCCGGAGCGGTGAATACCGCATTTTTGGTCGCCCCTTCAAATTGGTTCGGTGTTTGCTTAGCATCCACGCGTTTTACGGCGTCTTTAAGGATAAGCTGCGCGTTCCGCACATTCTTATTCAGGTATTGGATCACCATTTCGGCGGAAACTTCGTCATGCCCCTCATGCCAGCAGTCGTAATCGGTTACGAGTGCCAGCGTCGCATAGGCGATCTCGGCCTCGCGGGCAAGCTTTGCTTCCTGCAGGTTGGTCATGCCGATGATATCCATTCCCCACTGCCGATAAACATTCGACTCCGCCTTGGTCGAGAACGCCGGGCCTTCCATACAGACATATGTTCCGCCGCGATGGATCTTCACGCCTACTTCTTTGCAAGAGGCTTCGAGAATATCGCCGAGTTCATTACAAACGGGGTGCGCGAACGTGATATGACCAACGATGCCTTCGCCGAAGAATGTCGATTCGTGTGCCCGCGCGCGCGTTCGGTCGAAAAACTGATCAGGGATCACCATGTCCGTCGGCGCGTACTGCTCCTGAAGCGAACCGACGGCGGAAACTGACAGTATATATTCGACCCCGAGCAGCTTCATCGCATAGATGTTTGCTCGATAGGGAACCTCCGTAGGCAGAAACTTGTGTCCACGAGCGTGCCTCGGCAAGAAAGCCACCGTCACTCCGTCCAATTCACCGACGATAAACGCATCTGAAGGAGCGCCGAACGGCGTCTCAACGGGAACTTCCCGCACGTTTTCTAACTCCGGCATCTGGTATAATCCGCTGCCGCCGATAATTCCTATTTTTACTTGTTCCATCGATTCATTTCTTGCCGCAATCGGCGGCTTCAACCATTGCTTTCAGGCTGCCGTCCTGCACCTTGGCGAGCAAACCATCCATGCCCGCGTGTTTCGTTTTGGGCTTCTCCTTGATGAAGGCCTGATAGGCCCGCAACGCACTTTCAGTACCCGCAAGCTGTGCAGCGTTCTCGTCATCGTTTTTATCGGGATTCTCGAGCTTAAACGCCGCCATCGCTATTGTGTACTGCGCTATTAGCTCTGAGCTGTTCTTATTCTTTTTGTCCAGCAGTGCTGTCATCAGTTCACCGGAGCACACAACTACCGATACTTCATCTGTCTCTATCACGTATTTGACCGCGGCACCGCGTATGATCTTGGCGTCCTTATGCAGCGGCTCCGCCTCAAGCAGCTTTGCGGCCTTAATTACTTCAGCCTTTCCAAAACCCTGTGCATTTACGACAGACGTTTGCAGGATCAATGTGAGTGCAATTCCGACGAGCATCGAAACCAGGAATTTCATAATGTTATTTCCTCTTTATGGGATCTAGGCAGTTCTAATTTTGCCTTCTTCGCTAACAAGTTGGCAAACCGGCTGGTCGATGTCGTGATAAAAAACGCATAACCAATCCCCGGCAGCCGCCTCCGGCAGTATCTGCCTCTTAAATTCCAGAGTCTCCGTCGGATAAAGGTCATAACCCATTATCCATGGCAGCGAGATATGGTGCGTGGTTGGAATAAGGTCCGCAAAACCGTACATCGTTCTGCCGCCGCGGTCGAGCCTCCACGTCTGCATGGTCTGCGAATGGCCGCGCGCAGTCTGCATGCGAAGCCCTTCGACCACCTCGTAATCATCGGGCATCAGTTCAAGCTGTCCGGTTATGACCAGCGGCTGCCAGTTTTCTGGAAGATAGCTTGCGCGGTCGCGTTCATGGGGATTTTGGGCGTGCTGGAACTCGCTCTTGGAAACCAAATACCGGGCATTTGGAAATTGCGGAACAGCCTCGTCGCCTTCCGGGATCGTGTTGCCTCCGGCGTGATCGAAATGCAGATGCGTGTTGACTACTATCGTAATGTCTTCGGGACGGCAACCCGCGATATCGAAAAGGCTTTCCGCAAACGGCTTTTCCCGAAAGATGCCGTACATGACGGACTGCTTCTCATTCCATTTTTCGCCAATTCCAGTTTCGATCAGGATCTTTTCGTGCGGGGTTTCGAGAAAGAGGCAGTTCATGTTCAGGCGGACGCGATTGAGTTCATCGGGCGGGCAAACACGTTCCCAAAGAACACGCGGGACGATGCCAAACATCGCCCCGCCGTCCAGTCTGAATTCCGTATCGGGAATGATCTCGATTCGGTAATCGCCTAATTGCATCAACTATTTCTTCTTGACGTCAGCCTTTTTGTCATTGGCTTTCGCCGGTGGAGCGTCAGCATCGTCGCCGTCCGGATTCATCAGAGCCGGCATCTGCTGCTTCTTCATCATTTCCTGGATCTGTTCGTCTGTGACCTCAGGAACAGTAAAGTCTTCCGGCACGGACACATGATTTGCCGCTACGATCTCTTCGACCACTTTCTTTTCTTTTTCGGTCTCGAGTTTCTGCCGAACGTATTCCTTGACCGGCATTTCGCGGGCCATCGGATTATCAGGGTCTTTATGGGTCGTTGCGATCAGTATATGTCGCACGTCGTATATTACGCCCTGTTCACCATTAGCATTTTTGGCATCCGCTTTCTTTTCGAGCTTGATGATATGGTATCCGAAATCGCTTTCGACCACGTTCGGTGCGACCTGGCCCGGTTCAAGTGCGAGCGCCGCTTCTTCGAACGGTTTGACCATGCGGCCCATCGGAACATCAGTATAAAGGCCGCCTTTTTTCTCGCCCTTCATATCCTGGTTGCCCGGGTCTTCTGAAAATTCATTGGCAAGGGCAGCGAAGTCGTCGCCGGCTTTCGCGCGGTTAAGGATCTCTTCTGCCTTCGCTTTCTTTTCGGCCGGGTTCAGCTCCGGATTGTCGGCTATGTATTTTGCGATCTCTTCATCAGTGACCTTGGTCCTTTCGGCAAGTTTTTCCGAATATAGACGAGCCAGGAACTGTGCCTGCTGAAGTTTTACCTGCAGGTTCACCTTATCCTGGAACGTCTTGTCCAATTCGCCCGCTTTGGCCTTATCTTCGAATTCCTTCTGATAGATCCGGACCTTTGCAAAAAAGTCTTTTGCCTGAGTTTTCTCTTCGTCGGAGATCTCACGGTCCTTCATTGCGGGATTGCTGGCCTTGAGCAGTTTTACTTTGGTATCGATGAATTTTTCGAACTCTGCTTCTTTCTTGGGGCCGTCTTCCGCCCAGAACGCATTGACGCGATCTTCGCCGATAAATCCAAACGGCGGCATCGGGCCTTTGTCGGCATTTATTTCGCGGTCGTAATTGACGGCGATTATCTCTGCACGAATATTCTCGAGTTCCTGCTTGTTTGCCGGATCCGAGGCAAGGCCGTCTTTTTGTGCCTGGCTTGCGAACGCAAGAAGCTCTTTAAGATTGTCGAGCTGCTGCTTCTTCAACTCAGGATCTTCCGCAAGACGTTTCAAGGCCATCGGGTTAGCTTTTGCGGCATCGGCAAGGAGAAGTTCTACCTCTTCCTTGCTTATGCTGTTAAAGCTCATTTCACCGGTGTGGCCGACATTCTTTTTCCAAATAACGAGTCCGGCCCCGATCGCCACGATCACGGCTATTAAAATGACGCCTTTTAGTAAATTACTCAAAACTGGTTTCCTCTCTTCTGATAGGTCTGTTCAGATCTGGTCTGCGATAAAATCAAACCGCCATAATAGCAGACAATACTGCTGTTCGCTAGGTGATACTGGATTTTTATCGTGCCTGGACCAGTTCTAATAACACGCCGTTCGTCGATGAAGGATGCACAAATGCAACAAGGCAGCCTTCGGCTCCGACACGCGGCGATTCGTCAATTAGACGCGCGCCTTCAGCCTTGAGTTGCGCCAAAGATGCTTCGATATCTTCGACCTCGATCGCTATATGGTGGATCCCGCCGCCCCGCTTTTCCAAGAATTTGCTGATCGGAGAGTCGTCCGAGGTGGGTTCGAGAAGCTCAATGCGGGATTCGCCCAGCGGCAGCATCGCGACGCGAACCTTTTGATCTTCAACGATTTCCGTGTGCACGTTGGTGAGCCCGAGGGCGTTTTCCCAAAATTTCAGGGCTTCGTCTATGCCCTTTGTCGCAATGCCGAGATGATTAATTTTCATACGATCACTTGTCGGCGACGTTAGTCGCTGTCGGAGAGGAGTTCTTCGACGGCAGTGTAGGGGTCCTTGGATTTGTCGGCAATCTCAGCAGAAAGCGTGTCGATCCTGTTATCTGTTCCATTTCTAGCGAGGAGATCCGCGAGAAGCCTCTCTTGCAGCAATTCCAGGAGCCGCCAGCGGGCGATGGCTTGTTTTCGGACGAGGCCCCCATCGCCTTCGGTACGATAGGCGGAATAGCCTTCGATAGCCGCGGCCATATCTTCAATGCCTTTATTTTCCGTCGCGATAGTTTTGACGATGGGCGGGTTCCACATATCCGGCCGGTGGGCGAGGCCGAGCAGTGCTTCCAGTTCCTTTTGTGTGCGCAGCACGCCTTCGCGGTCGGCCTTGTTTATCACAAAAACATCGCCTATTTCCATTATCCCGGCCTTGATCGCCTGGATGTCGTCGCCCATTCCGGGAACCAGTACGACCACCGAAACATCGGCTGCCTTAACGATCTCCACCTCGTCCTGCCCAACACCGACGGTTTCGACGATCACTTTGTCATAGCCTGCGGCGTCCAAAATTGCCACAGCGTCCACGGTCGCACGCGACAGGCCGCCAAGGTTGCCGCGCGTGGCCATCGACCTGATAAAAACGTTCGGATCGGTGCCGAGCGCAGACATCCTGATACGGTCGCCGAGGATAGCGCCGCCTGAAAACGGGCTTGAAGGATCGACGGCGATGATACCGACCTTTTCGCCTTTTTCCTTGTAAAACAAGGCAAGTTTATCGACGAGCGACGATTTCCCCGCACCCGGCGAACCTGTGATCCCGATGACCATTGCGCGGCCGGTCTGTGGAAACACAGCCTTCATCAGCTCGGCGGCGTCAGGGGACGCGTTCTCGACAAGCGTGATCGCCCGAGCGACGTAGCGCGGCTGGCCATTCAAGACCCTTTCAATCAATTCAGAGTTACTCACTTCTCAGATACTTCGTAGGACTCGATCTTTACTTGTTAAAACACTGCAAATGCGATGCTTTCCGTAAACTGTAATTTTCGCATTTTTCGATCTAAAAGCAAAAAGGCGAGCCGTTACGAGGCCCGCCATTGTGCGCCCGATCAGCGATTGACAGGGAAGTTACATTTGACCTTCGTCGGCAGACGGGCCGTAGATCGACGGTACCGGGATATCGTTCAGGCGCAGGTAAACGCTGAGCTGGCCGCGGTGGTGGACGATGTGGTTCATAACGAAACCGCGGATCACGGCCGCTTTCGGAGCGGTGAAATAAACGGTCTCGCCATTCCGAAGCGTCCACTCTTCGGCAAAGGTCGCATCGCTTGTATTTCTAAGCGTTTCAACGGCTTCGGCGAACTGTTTGTCGAAAAAATCGACGAGGTCGTCCGTCGTAGCGGGCTCGAACGGCTTGTAATCCATCTTGGCGAAATCAAGCTCCGGTTGGAGAAGCGTCGCGGGCGTCCAGCCGAACATTTCGGCGACGTGGGAGGCAAGATGGCCGAAGGTCATCGATTTTTCGTGCGGCTTCCAATCGAATTTGTCCGCCGGCACGCGTTCCAGGCATTTCCGGGTGGTCGCGCCTTCCTTTTCGAATTCGGCGATTAATGCCGAGCTGATCATGTTTGAACCGACTGCTGAAGTTGAACTCATAATTTGTTTGCTCCTTGTCAGAAAATATCAAGATGGAGATGATAGCGCAAGGTGTATCACGGATGCAACATGAAACTTTAGTCTGTTTCACGCAAATTTAACATTGCCCGTAAATTCAATCGCATCAAGCCTTTAAGAGCTGTTTTGCGATGACGATGCGTTGGATCTCGGACGTGCCTTCGCCGATGGTGCAAAGCTTGGAATCGCGCCAGTATTTTTCGGCCGGGTAATCCTTGGTATAGCCGTAGCCGCCGTGTATCTGGACGGACTCCTCGGAAACGCGGACGGCGGTTTCGGAGGCGTAGAGCTTGGCGATGGCGGATTCGCGGGTCGTTTTTTTGCCGGCGTCCTTAAGTGCTGCAGCGCGGAGGGTTAGCAGGCGTGCGGCGTCGATCTGGGTTGCCATGTCGGCGAGCTTGAACTGGATGGCTTGAAAATCGGCGATCGGGCGGCCGAACTGCTCGCGTTCCTTGGCGTACTTCACGGCAGCCTCATAGGCGCCCTGGGCGATGCCAACGGACAGCGCGGCTATTGATATGCGTCCGCCATCGAGGATCTGCATTGCTTGATAGAAACCTTCGCCGTCATTGCCGAGGCGGTTGTCATCGGGAACATAGCAATCTTCGAAGACGACGGATGCCGTTTCGGATGCGCGCATCCCAAGCTTGTTCTCCTTCTTATCGCTGCGGAAGCCTTCCATCGACTTGTCGAAGATGAATGCCGAAATGCCCTTGTTTCCTTTGTCGCGATCGGTCACGGCGACGGCGACGAGCGTGTCGCAGGCGATGGCGTGCGTGATGAAGTTCTTGGAACCATTGACCTTCCAGCCGCCGTTCGAACGGACGGCAGTGGTGCGCGTCCCGGCCGAATCGGACCCGGCCTGCGATTCGGTCAAGCCCCAGGCGCCGAAGCTCTCGCCGCGGGCGAGCGGGACCAGGTATTTCTGTTTCTGCTCGTCCGTGCCGAATTGGTATATGTGATTGGAGCACAATGAGTTATGAGCGGCGACCGAGAGGCCGACCGAGCCGTCCACGCGGCCGAGTTCCTCGATGATCGTTGCATATTCGACATAGCCCATGCCCGCGCCGCCGAGGTCCTCGGGAAATAGAATGCCCATAAGCCCAAGCTCTGCAAGCTTTGGCCGGAGTTCTTCGGGGAAATGCTGAGTTTCGTCCCATTCCATGACGTGCGGACGTATCTCGGACTCGGCAAATTCCCGGACGCTGTATTTGATCTGGTTCTGTTCGTCGTTCAGTTCGAAGTTCATATGTATAAGTGGAAATTATGATGCCATAACGGCGGATATATCGCAAGAATTGCAATCCGCCGGCAGGGAAGTTTAGAATCGAGGTATGGACAATAAAGGGAAGATCCTTACAACGCCTAATGAAATCAAGGGTTTACTGGACGAGGTAAAGACGATCGCGGTGATCGGGATCAAGCCGGACGATCATTCGGGGCAGCCGGCGTATTACGTTCCGAAGTATATGAAAGACGCCGGATATACGATCATTCCGGTGCCGGTCTATTACCCGGAAGTGAAGCAGATAATGGGGTTAGATGTTTACCGGAGCCTTGCGGAGATCCCGGGCGAGGTCGATCTGGTCAATGTTTTCCGGCGGCCGGCCGATATTCCCCAGCATGTCGACGATATCATCGCCAAACGTCCGAAAGGCGTCTGGTTTCAGCTCGGGATAAGAAACGACGAGGCCGCCGAGGCGATCGCCGCGGCCGGGATAGATGTCGTTCAGGACGCATGCCTGATGGTTGAACATCGTATGGCATTTAGGGCTTGAACCGGCATTACGGGAGTTTGAGATATCAACGGGATGGTCGGGATGGACGGTGAGCGTCGCCGTCCGCATCGGCGGCGCTAGTTCGCCCGCTTAGCGGCGCGTGAATGTGCGGTTAGTGACATTTTGCGCGGCGCGCATGAAAATTTTGCGGGACCTCGCTCGGGTTTTTCCATAAAAATCATAAATATCATAAATATCGTTAAAGTTGCCCTGTTTCGTAAAAAGCATCATTCCGGGTTTTGGAGAGGTGTGGTTTGATGGTGGTCGCGGGATGTTCACCGCAGAGGAGGAGTGGGGGAGTAAGGGAGTGAGGGAGTGGGGGAGCAAATGGGTCATGCTTAGCGCGGTTTTATAAGTTGCCCCGAGCTTTAGCTCGGGGATAGAGCATCAGTGTTGAACGGGCTTTTGCCCAATTTGGGCTGAAGCCAAGAGGATGATTGTTTTTTTGGAGTAGTTCGGCTAAAGCCGGAGCATTTGTTGGCCGGTGACCACGGGCTGAAGCCCGTGGCAATTTATAAAGAAGAAGCCTGTGGGAGTTTAAATTGGGTTCGATCGCGGTGAGTGTTTCGCCCTTACTGCGTGCGGGCTTCGGCAATTGAGTTGAGTGATATGCCCTTACTTCGTGCGGGCTTCGGCAATTGAGTTGAGTGATATGCCCTTACTTCGTGCGGGCTTCGGCAATTGGGTTGAGTGATATGCCCTTACTTCGTGCGGGCTTCGGCAATGGGGGCGGGCTTCGGCAAACGGAAGAAACCACCCGCTCACGCGAGGTGGTTCTGACCTGTGAAGAACCCACCCGCTCACGCGAGGTGGTTCTGACTTGGGGTGAGTGTTTCGGCGTTACGGCGTGCGGGCGTCGGCGGGTGTTGGGG
>JAEZIT010000124.1 GCA_023436495.1 Acidobacteriota bacterium | reverse complement strand
ACTCCACAGGCGGTAAGCAAAGCATAAAAGGGGGCTTACAGGGACATTCAGAAAAGGTGGGAAGTTAATATACACCTTTTACTTTTTCTCTCGAACCATTCGGATTTCCGTTTTCGACGCTGTAACTGTAATCCAGTCTTAGGTTTAACTCTGCGAAATGTCGGATGCATGACTTTGGCACACGGCTTGTAATAGGTAAGTGCACCAGGAAGGTAAAACAAGAATAATTTAAGAAACCGGAGAGAAACATGAAAAACTTTTTTGCAATCGTAGTATTAACAGCAGTCTTATCGATGGGCACGGACGTTGCCAAAGCGGGTATCATCACAGCTGGAATAGCCGATCCGACTGAACCCTGCACTGAAAAGACCGATGATCTTACGGGCATCATCACCGCTGGCCTGACCGGCATCATCACGGCGGGATTCACGGGGATCATCACAGCCGGATTCACGGGCATCATCACCGCCGGAGCAGCCGACGTTCCGTCGGAATGCGGAATCATCACGGCAGGCTAGTTTGTAGTCCTTCCCCTAACTCGGGCCATTCCCAATGCAGCCCGGTCGAGAAATCGGCCGGGTTGTTTTATTTTGCAGCACCAGATCGGCGTGCGGGCGACAGGCTGCGTAGGGTTTCAATTGCTTTCGGCAGGATATCCAGCACGCGGTCGACGTCCTCGCTCGTATTATCTTTACCAAAACTGAATCGTATCGCTCCACGAGCGAGTTCATCGTTTCGGCCGAGAGCGCGAATGACGGGCGATGGTTCGAGCGATCCGGAAGAGCAGGCGCTGCCGGTCGAAACGGCAATACCTTGCATGTCGAGATTGATGAGAAGGCCCTCGCCCTCAATAAACCGAAACGAGATGTTCGAAATATTCGGAAGACGGTGGGCGCTGTCGCCGTTGAGTTCGCTGTCGCTGATGCGTTCGGCCACGCCCTGTTCGAACCGGTCACGGAGCGAACGCAAATTCGATGCATTGCTTTCGAGATTCTCGGCGGCAAGCTCACACGCTTTGCCGAAAGCGACAATATTCGCGACGGATTCCGTCCCACCTCTGATGCCGCGTTCCTGGCGGCCTCCTATATTCTGCGGGTGAAGGCGGACGCCGCGGCGGACGTACAACGCTCCGGTGCCCTTTGGTGCGTAGATCTTATGAGCAGAAAGGGAAAGCAGATCGCAGCCGATTGCTTCGACGTCCACGGGGACTTTTCCCGCGGCTTGGACCGCATCCGTATGAAACCAGATCTTTCTGCCGGCGGCTCGCAGTTCCTTGACTAAACGGCCGATATCGTCGATAGGCTGAATCGTCCCGATCTCGTTATTCGCCATCATTATGGATACGAGAACCGTATCGTCACGGACCGCGGCTTTTACGTCGTCGAGTTTGACGATGCCGTTCTCGTAGACCGGAAGATAGGTTACTTCGTAACCGCGTTTTTCGAGGTCTTCGCAGACGTTCTTTACTGCCGAATGTTCGATCGCCGATGTAACGACGTGCCGGCCATGCTTTTCGTTGGCTTCGAGCACGCCGCGAATAGCTAAATTGTTCGATTCGGTGCCGCCGGAAGTGAAAATGACCTCGCTCGGGCGAGAATTTATCAGGCCGGCGGTTTGATGACGGGCTTTGTCGACGGCGGCTCGCGACTCTTGGCCGAAAAAGTGGATGCTCGACGCGTTGCCGAATTTCTCCGTCAGGTAAGGCAGCATTGCCTCGATGACGCGGTCATCGGGTTTTGTCGTCGCACTGTTGTCGAGATAGATACGTCGCAGCATACGCACTATCTTACCGCACGAACTTGATGATAAGAAGCAATACTAAGCGAAATACGAACGCCTCCGGCCGAAACCGGAGGCGACCGTAACTACGAAAAATGCACTATATTAAGGTTCAGTAGTTGACGAAACGGTCACACCCGTCACGTCTGACGAGACGGGAACATTCATCGGTGCAAAGGTATAACCCTTGCCACTTGCCGTTAGCGTGTAGGTTGCCCCTGTGGGAACGTCTGAGAATGAAAAATATCCAAACGGGTTCGATCTCACGAAAGCGTTGAACGACGAGCCGTTGGCGATCTGCACTATCGCGTTTCCAACGCCCTGTCCCGACGGGGCGACGACACGTCCCGACACAGATGCCAATGAAGGCGCGGCCGGCACCCAGGTAGCACCGGAAAATATTTCGGATGTCGTCCAGGGATTCGTGATCGGCGGTAGGTATGTCCCTCCAAGTAGATCGTAGACATAGCTCTGACCGGGTTGATCGGTGACCAGATAAGCACGGCCGTTATTGTCGATGGCTAGTCCGTCGATGTCGGTCTCTCCCGCGGGGTATGGAGCAACGGCGGTCACCACGCCGGTATTGCTTATCCGCACAAGCGCACGCGACCCGGTAACAGTACTGTCGTCCGTCGCATAGAAAACACCGGTGCCCGGATCGACTGCAAATCCGCCAAAATCGTGTGTGCTCGGATATGTGAACAGTAGCGTAGCCACCATTGTCGAAGTGTTGATCTGCCAGATCCCTTCGGTAGCGATGTTCTTAACGCCGTAGAGCTGTCCATTGTGCCAAGCAAGCCCGACCATGGATTGAACCGTCCCCCCGCTGTCCACGACGACGCCGAGCGGATTAACGGTCCCGGCGGAAGTCCATTCGTACAGAGTAGAGCCGCCGTTAAACAGTACGCGGTCGTTTACGCTGTCATATGCGGCGCCCCATACTTCGAATCCGGTGAACGCTGTTGATGTAGAGCTGTTCGTAGGGTCGATCAAGTACGCCGGAATCGTAGTGTCATCAACACCAGCAAAGAGCGGCCTGTTCGCTCCGAATGCAAAAGGTTCGATGCGGGCGGCTTTTTCGTTGGCCTTGTATTCGAATAGTCTAGGCCTCGCTTCCGCGTCTCGGGCCGCCTGCTGTTCCAATTCGCTTTCCGAAAGATCATCCGCGATCGCAGAATGTGCAGTGGAGGCATCAGTCCCGAAAACCATACCACCGACAAGAAGGAAACCCATGACTGCAAACAAAAGCCGTTTTGTTTTTTGGGAGCGGGGAGCCGAAGCTTCTCCGCGATTATTACTTTGGTTGTTGAAATTCATAAGCCCTCCTAATACGTTAAAGGTTGAGAGTACGACAGGTTGGGCCTGTCGTGTCAGAAAGATAAAGCTTATTCTGGAATGCAATCCAATGTTAAACCATTGCGCCCGAATTCGCCAAATTTTTTTGTTTTGAATCGGTTAGGAAGATTAACAGTGCACTAATCGGACCGTAATATCATCTATGTACTGTTTCCCTATTCGGAGAAAATCCGATAAATTCATATTAGGGAAATGTGCCGCCGGTCCGAACGGGCACGGAAGGCTCTAAATAATGTTATGGCTTTAATGGATTTTACGACGAAAGAGATCTTCAAGCGTTACGCGAGCATGGCGGTCGGTAAGACCGTATCGCCGGTGTTTCTGAACATCCTCGTGACAAGTGTCTGCGATATGCGGTGCACACACTGCTTCTTTACAGACGAGTTGGACGACCGGCCGCGTAAAAAGCTGCAGATGAAGGCGGAAGAGATCGGAAAGATCTCGGAAACGCTCGGCGGCAATCTTGGCGTGCTGGTTTTGGCTGGCGGCGAGCCTTTCACGCGAAAGGACCTGCCGGAGATCGTCCGGTCGTTCTATGAGAACAATAAGCTCGATTCCGTTTACCTGATGTCGAACGGACAGATCCATCAGCGCATCTTCCCGGACGTTACACGCATCCTGGACGAATGCCCGAATCTGAACGTGACGGTCGCTCTGGGCATTGACGGAATGAAGGAAGCCCACGAGAAGATCCGACGCAAAGAAGGAAGCTGGGACAAAGCCATCCATACGGCACGGACCCTGCAGCAAATGAAACGCGAGCAGTATCCGCAGCTCGATATCCAGACATGCACGTGCGTTATGCATTCGAATGAGGACACAATCTTCGATTGGTACGATTTTCTCAAATACGATCTCAAGCCGGATAAAGTGAATATCAATTATATCCGCCCACCGTCGGCAGATCCGAAGGAGCTCGAGTTCGATCATAACCGTTACGCACAGCTGGCGCAGATGATCCTGGACGACACCAAAAACGCCGCTCTTAAGAACAATTACGGCGGGAAGTCGGGATTCTTCAAGGCGGCCGTGGATATTTATATGCACGATTTGATCGCGAAGACGAAGGAAGAGAACAAAGCTCAGCTCAAGTGCTACGCAGGCAGTGCAGGTGCGGTAATTTACGATAACGGTGCGCTTTCGTCGTGCGAAAACAAATCGGAAGTGTTGAACCTTCGCGATTACGACTGGAACTTTCAGGCGGCGTGGAAGACGGACCTTATGAATGCCCGCCGTAAAGAGGTGGGGAACGGATGTTACTGCACGCACGAATCGAACTGCTATTATCCGTCGCTACCCTTCAATCCGGGCCACTTGGTCAAGATCAAGAAGCTCGAGAGCGAAATGAAGAAAGCAGCTAAACAAGGCGGTTTTGAGGCGGCGAGGGAAGTAGTACTGAAGGCATAGATGCCGGAGAGCATGGTCGGGGACTGGAGAGCTCTTTCGTGAGCCTTGTGTTTTCGATCATTTCGATCTCGAATTCGAAAGTTCAAAGCTGGAATGTCCACAAATACACCCAAGATCCTGATAATTTCATCAGACACCGGCGGCGGCCACCGCTCGGCGGCCCAGGCGCTTGCTGCGGGGATCGAAAAGTTCTGGAAGGGCGAATCAGCGGCCGTCAGGGTCATAAAAGCAATCGAAGATTCTCACCATCTGACGGAGAAATTAGTACGGCTTTACAATTGGCTGCTGCGGAACAAGCAGGGGTGGATGAAGTATCTTTATTGGGCAGTAAACCGGTTTCGGCCCGAAACGAGGGAGTTTTTCCATCGCCGCTGTATCGGATACATGAAGGACAGCTTTGAAAAATGGTGTCCGCACATTGTAGTTAGCGTGCATCCGCTGACGCAGCATATTTTTGCGAGGATCCTGAAAGACCTTAAACTTTCCGACCAGATTCCGCTCGTAACGGTCGTGACAGACCCGTGCTATGGCTTTTGGAAAGGCTGGGCCTGCGACGATGTCTCGTTGTATCTGGTCGCCAATGATGACGCACGGCGGCAGCTGATCGATTACGGCGTCAGCCCTGAGAAGATCAAGATCTCCGGAATGCCGGTACATCCGAAGTTTCACGAGGTCACCGAAGCCGACGCGCAGAATGCCCGCCGGGCGTTTGGCCTGAGTCCGGATAAATTCACTGTTTTCGTGAATGCCGGCTGGATCGGCGGCGGCAATATTCCCCAGATATTTCGTGAACTGGTCCGCGGAGAGCTGGACGTACAGGCGATCTTTCTAGCTGGCAAAAACGAGGACCTGAAAAGGGAAGCGGAGGCGATCGCTGCTGAGGCGAAATTTCCGGTAAAGGTCATTGGTTATTCCGACGAGATCGAGAAGCTTATGCAATCCGCAAACGTTATGGTGTCGAAGCTCGGCGGCTTGACGACATTTGAGGCTTTGGCATGCCGACTGCCGATCATCGCCGACGCAGTCACACCGCCGATGCCGCAGGAAGCCGGAACCGTGCGGCTGATCGAGGAACGTGGAGCAGGAATCTTACTGACCCGTCCGGACGAGGTCGTTCCCGCCGTTCGATCGCTGGTGAGCGACCACGGCAAATACGCGGCCATGAAAGCGGCGACCATTGGCTTGGCGATGCCGGGCTCGACCGAACAGATCATCCGCGAGATCACCGCGCTTCTCCCGAAACCGGCGTCCGCAGAACTGCATGTTACGGCGGCTTAATACTTTTTCACGATTCCACACTTGTCAGCTATCGGCGATTTCTTTAACCTTTTTATTTGAATTTAGTACTTTCGGAGCAGAAAATACACATTGAGTCTATTATTAGAGGGAAAACGGGCGTTCGTGTCCGGCGGAACACGGGGCATCGGAGCGGCCATTTGCGAGGTTTTTGCGCGCGAAGGTGCCGACGTGGCTTTTAATTATCATTCACGCGATGACCTTGCCGAAGAAGTTAAGGCCAAGATCGAGGCACACGGCCGTAAAGCGTGGGCTTTCAAGGTCTCGGTCACGGACCGGTACGGGATGAAGCATATAGCACGCGAGATACGCGATGCATGGGGTTCGATCAATGTGCTGGTCAATAATGCCGCCGTTAACAAGGGCGACAATTTCGCAACAACGACGGATAAATCCTGGGATTGGGTCGTCGATACGAACGTCAACAGCCTTTTTTCGGTCACAAAGCCCTTTTATAAGCAGATGATCCGCGAGCGGGTCGGGTCGATCCTGAATATCACATCCGTTGGTGCGATCCGCAGCCTTCCGACTTCTGTGCATTATGCTACCTCAAAGGCGGCAATGATAGGTTTTACGAAGTGCCTGGCAAGAGAGGCCGCGAATTTCGGCATTGCCGTGAATGCGATCGCCGCCGGTATTTTTGACACAGATCTAGGCAATACCTTACCAGACCGTTTGCTTCAGATCCACGAATTCTGGGTTTCGAAAGGAAGGCTCGGGCGGCCAGAGGAACTTGCGGAATATGCCGCGTTCATGTGCAGCGACCGCAATAGCTTTATGAACGGCGAAGTGGTCATCGTCGATGGCGGCGCAGTCACATAATTTTCGTTTTCAAATTCCCGATTCAGAGTTAGACTAAAAACTGCGAGCATGAAGTTGAAATTGCATTTCAATACTAAGTGGTTCAAAATCAATAACTTAGGTTGACTTTGCAAGTTTCGGCGGCTATACTTTCCACAATGTCAATTGCTTTGGAGGAGGGGAAATGGCAAGAGCAGAACTGGTAGAGAATCTGAATAAGGCGCTAAGCCTTGAGCTTGCAGGTGTTATTCAATATTCGCAGCATAGTTATTTGATCACGGGCACGGACCGTGAGGTTTTTAAGGATTGGTTTCGGGATCAGGCTGAAGAGGCACAGGACCATGCAGAAACATTGGGCGACAAGATCGTCGCACTTGGCGGTATTCCTACAGTTGAACCCGGAACGATCAGGCAATCCGTCGACCTGAAGGAGATGCTTAAGCAGGGCCTCGAACTTGAACGCGAAGCAATTAGTGCTTATATGGCGGCATGGGCAGCCTGCGACGAGAATGACCTGCCGCAGAAATTCTGGCTCGAAGGAAGGATCTCCGACGAACAGATGCATATCGAAGAGCTTGAAAAGCTTACCTCGGAACGACAGGCGAAGGCCGGACACGAGAAGATAGTCTTAAGGGAAGTAAGCTAGAAGCCCGCGAGATATATAAACAATAAAGGAAAGCCCGGTTTATTGTACCGGGCTTTCCTTTATTGTTTTGCGGAGAAGTTCTTTAGATCGTTGCCGGGAATTCCAGGATCCTCGCGGATAAGATCTCATCGTCACACTCGCGTTCGGCAGCTTCACGTTTGATCTTGAGTCGAGCGGATGTGACCAGCATATGCAACTCGTCGAGAAGTTCTGCGTCTAATTCCATCGTTTTCTGGCCGCACCAGCCGAGTCCGTCCACCCATTGCGACAATTTTATCGTTGTCTGGCCGTCCTCAACCTTTACGTCTAATTTCTGCTCGTCGGTACAAGCGGGGGCAAAATCGAATGCTGCGTTGTTTTGCATTATTTTGGTACGAAATTGAAAATCAATTTCAATAAGGATTATAGCAAAAAAAATCATCCCGTCAATCTAAAATTCGCAAGATTTGACGGGATGGTTCAATTTTTTTTCGAACGGATCATTTCTTAGCTTTCCATTCGGTGACGAACTTTTCGATGTCGCCGGTTTGAACTGCAGGTGTTTGGGCCTTTCCAAAGGCTATCGCCTCTTCACCGACCTTAATAGCATCAGCGGTTCGGCCCATTTCCGCCAGGAGACGAGCTTTCGTGACCAGAGTTCCAAACGCTTTCTTCTCAGAAAGGGAAGTATCAAGCCAGCCGAGAGCGGCCTCGTATTCCGGTTTTACCTTGTAGGTGAAAACATAACCGGCTCCCTGATTCAGCGGCCTGACGTCGTCTGCCGTTCGTGCGGCGATCGCTTCCTTTATCTGAGCGACCATACGGCCCTGAACGTCACCGATGCCGACCGTAAAGGGAACGCGGACCTTTTCCCATGACAGGACGACCTTCGCCGAATCGTTCGTGACGTCGTCGAATTCGTATGCGAGCGTCTCGCGGTTTATCGGGGAAGCCTCGGGTTTAACCGTTACACGAAGGGCGTCGTTCTTGGCGTCGTACGTAAAGCTGCCCCAAGCGTCATTCACCTTGCTGAAAATTAGTATCCAGCTGCCTTCGGTCGGAAGAGTATGAAATCCATATTTTCCGGCAGGCAGGCCTTGGCCGTTGATGGTGACGTCACGTGAGAATTCGATCGTCGTATTCTCGTTTGCGCCGGACCGCCAGACCTCGCCGTAAGGGACCAGCCCGCCCCAAACTTTTCTCGCCTTTATATTCGGGCGGTGATAAACGATGGTAAATTTGGCATCACCGACGACCTGCGAGATCTCCTGTCGCTGGCTCTCGCGGGGAAGGTTCAATTGGGCGGCGGCAGCACCTGCGAATAATAAAACCGCTGCGGCGGCGATGAACATCTGTTTCATTTCTCTAATTTCTCCTTTGCTCGATTGATGAACACGCGGATCATTTCGGTGATGCGCTTCGTCATTTCGTTACTTATAAGCGTTTCGCCGGCGAGTCCGGCAAGCATATGTAATTCGCGGCCTGACCTGCGGCGAAGTTCCACCATTTGCGTAAAATGGACCAGGGTCACGTCTTTGGCCTTTTCCAGAAAATCAGCGGAATAACGCAGGAAATTCTGAGTTTCGACAGGCGTCGGGAACCACTCGATCCGCTCTTCAGAATCCTCCGATAGCTCTACGGCGAATTTCTGCATGATCGCGCCGACAACGGGGATCTCCGCCTCTATTTTCCAGTGCGCAATTCCTTTAGCGTCTGTGTGAATACTGGCGATCCCCGGCATAAGATCGACGAAATTCTTAATATCGGCGAAAAACTCCCGAACATCGTCGATACTGGAACGGACCTCGATCGTGTCGCTGTAACCTGCTTTTACGGTAAACATAATTTACGGCGGGCCGGCGGCCCGGTCCCATCAAAACACCCCATTGAATAAGATCGAATTAAAAAAGGGCCGCGTTGCCGAACGGAATATTCCACGGAAGAACGGCTCTTCAGCAAAAAGTATAACATGGCCGGAACCGGTCGGTTCGTCGATGACATATGCAGTACCTTTCAGCAGATTTTCGGTATTTCCTTCCCAGACGAACCCCGAGATGGTTAGCGGCCGTGCAGGTTTGGCGTCAAAAACGAGCGCGTTCGCTCCTTCTTTGGAATAGCGGAAAAAGTAGCCGCTGGCGAGCAGGACGGGAAGTTCGTTCTGTTCGAGGCCGTATGTCAGATACGTTGTACGGTCCACTGTGGCTCGCATTATCGACCCCGGCAAGGCTTCGGGGACCTTATTGGCATTTGCCGACGGAGAAGCGATCGGCGGCAGGCCCGGGGGAATGCCGTCGGCCTTATCGGACTTTAGTTCGATCGTTGGATTCGGTTCGCGTTCCGCGGGCACCCGACGCGACGGCGATGGTGACGGGGACGGTTTGGCCTCAGCCTCTTTTCGTTTGTCGTCATCCGACGTTTTGCCTTTCTCCTCGTCATCTTCACTGCCGACGAGCTTCGATGTCGTCAGTCCCACGTCCTTCAAGGCGGCAAAGACAGATCCTCCGCGGACGGTGATTAGCGTTCCGCCTTCGGAAACCCATTCTTTGAGCTGCGAAACGCCGCCGGACCCAAAAGCGCTAAAGTAGCGGCTGACGGAACCATCGGGGACGATCAGAACGTTATAATTTTTTAGCCCTCCGCCGCGAATAGCATTAACGGTCATTGGCGTGAATTTAACGCCATAGCGGTCGAGCGTCCACCAGATCGAACCGTATGATGTTTGGTCGACAGGCTCATCGGCTATCATAGCGATCTTCGGTTCTTTCAAAGAAGTAACGGATTCGCCGCCGACTCCCGTATCGCCTTCATCGGAAAAGCCCGTATTAACGGCGGTAACATGTACGCCGAGATCGGCGGCGATTCTCGAAACGTGATCGTGAACGGACTCGGCGTTGCGTGTGACGCGAACTACAAAGGTCCCGGGCTTCCAGTTTCGGCCGCCCGCGTTCAGCGTTCGGGTCGCAACGGCGACACGGACTCCCTGCTGAAGCAGGCGAAGCGCCATGGCGCCGGTTGAATCCGTTTCGTATGGAATGATATAGGCGATATGAGCACGCCCGGACACGCTACCGCGTTTTGCGGCCGCAATAGTTTCGTCCGTGACGGTGCTGCCGATGAAGGCCCCGTCGTCTTCGGTCCACCACGCGTTGATCCCAAATGCGAGCGGCAGCGACCAGGCGGTTATGTCGTAGAAACCGTAGTCTTCCTTGTATTGGCTCTTTCCCCGCATCTGATTGCGATTGAACCGGGCCATGTTGTCATCGACGAATGCCTTGTCCTGCGGCGTGTCCTGTTCAAGGATCGCCTTGATCAGCAGACGCTGCGGTTGGTTCAGGTCAACAACATACGATCCAGCGGGGAAAGTGCGGCGCTCGGCGGGCGAGTTCTTGTCCAAATAGCTGTGAGCTGTGGTAGACGAGAACGCGGCTCCCGCGACTCGGACCTCGATATTTGACCGGCGAAGTATTTCGATCAGTTCCGCTGCCTTTACTCGGTCTTTCTCCGGGGAAATGACTACTCGTTTAATTTTTGACGCGCCGTGGTCCTTCATTGCATTGGCACGGAACTCGTAGAAATCTTTGAGCCGTTCGGTCTTATTCTTCGCGGTTTGTTCAAGTGTCGTCATCGACGCGACAAAGTGCTTCGCGATCGCGGACCGGAAAGTCGCAATAGTGCCGTCGTCACGCGTCCATCGTAGCCCTTTGAATCCGCCGCCGTCCGTTTCATATGTCATCCCGATCGCTCCGTTCAGGGTCGGGAAACTGTCCCAATATCCCGGATAGAACAGGTCGAACACGTCACGTACATAATAGTCCCATTTGTTGGAGTCGAAGGCACGTGCATTTGCTCGTCCGTAAAGGTCAAGCCATTTGTTGGTTACAGGCTGCGGGAAATTAGGATTGATCGGAAGAGCGGCTGGCGGAAAGAAATACTGTGACGGCTGGCCGTGGTGGTCAACGGCGACCTGCGGGTTCCACTGCATGAACGCCGAATGCATATTCTGCGTTTCTTTCTGTGTAATGGCAAGCGTGTCGCGATTTAGGTCGAAGCGATAATGGCTGAGCCTACCGTAAATGCTCCAAGGTTCGCGATGTTCCAGTGCGCTCCGGTTCGCGTCCCCAATCGCTACAGAATTATACCAAGTCGCAAAGCGTTCGTGGCCGTCCGGATTCTCGCCTGTAAGCACGAGAACGACGGTGTTTTTGAGAATATCGAGCGTCGCAGGCTCATTCGAAGCGGCAAGCTGGTAAATGACCTGCATCATCGCTTCGAATGACGCCGATTCGTTGCCGTGGATGGTGTATGCCATCCACGCGATCGCCGGCGTATTTTGTGCAATCGACGCCGCTTCGGAGGCAGTTGTACGCCGTGGATCGGCCAGGCGTGCGACGTTTGAGCGAATATCGTCTATTCGTGATATGTTTTCCGGCGCAGAGATCGCTACGAGATACTGCATGCGATGTTCGTTGGTCGTGCCGATCTCGTAGATCTTCACACGGTCCGGCGCGGCGGCCGCGATCGAATCGATGACCTTTTCCATTTGGGCGTAGGTCGTATGAAAATCGCCCACATCGAATCGAAGAATACTCTGCGGACGTGGAACATTTTGGCGGTACTCACCACGAGTGTAAAAATCGAATTTTTCTTCGGCCTGAGCGGCGACGGACGCGAACGAAGCAATGACGATAAACGCAGAAGCAATTAGCGATCTCATTTTATATGGTGTTTTTCTGCTGAGAAAATTTTATTTTGCGAACCTTAGAATAGTAAACTGAAATGGTTTTAACGCAAAAAGAAGATGGAAAGTTTCGGCACATCTAGGACATGCCCACGCTGCGGCGAATGGGGAATGAAAAATTGGGATGAGTTGAGCGATGAGGAGCAGTTTTTGGTCGAGCGCATGCCCGCGAGCGCGAAATTTACGGCCGCCGAACGCACTCGTCACCTGTTCTGCCCGCGCTGCTGGTACGAGGAGGCCGAGCCGCGAATGACGAACGTTTGATCAACGCGGGCTAATGCGTTGGGTTCGCCAGAACCTCGCTAAATCGCTTTATCAGCTTGTCGGCAATATTGCCGGACAATGCTCCGCCGAGGCTGGTGACGCCGCTCGCGGTTATTACTCGTCCCGTCCTTCGGTCCGTCACGCGAAACGCATAGTGCGTCATAAATTCATGGTTTATTTCGACGACCAGGTCCGCGTCCGACCGAACGCGCGTAATCGTCAGATTGAATCGATCCCACTTTGGCCGTTTGAACAAAGAACTTTCGAGGTCGGCTATCGACGGATAAAGCGAATTTTTCACGAAGTAGATCGTGCGGGCTTCTTTCAGAAGCTGTGCGGCGGTGACATTTCTATCGACGCTGGGCGGCGGCAATGCGGCCACTTCCGCGGCGGCGCTCTGGTTCTGTTTAGCGGACTTATTGAAAACAGTGATCATCGCGGCGACGACCTCGTCTGCAACGCCGGCCTTTTTCAGGTCGATCATGGCATCGGCGGTCACCGCATAATCGCCCGGGGTCGTTCGTATCTTGGCCAATATAACTTCGGTTCCGATACCCGCTGCGGACATTTCCTTTATATTTACGTTGGTCAATATCTCGCTCTGTGCAAATGCGGGAGCGGCGGCAAGCAGTAGTATTAATATGATCGTTCTCATTTTCGTGTACGTGGGAATACGTAAGGGCCCGATCATATTTAACTTGATCCCGCGCGGATCCGGCAGGCAAGTGTGACACTTGATCCGAGTGTCACATACCGCGATCCGTCATGGGTTGGTGATCTCGTCGAAAACTTCGCGGATCGCTATTCGTTGCATCGTCAGGTGTTCGATGAGTTCGGCTTCCGACGACAGGCCCATACGTTCCGCGATCTTATTGAGAGTTTCACGGTTCGCTATCGGCAAGCGTGTTGTTCGGCCGACCGTCAGGCGAAGGTTGTGGTCCAACGTTGAAAGGAACCGATACGCCTCGATCATTGCTTCGAACTGTTCGAACGACAGCGACCGATTGTCCACAAGCCGCTTTAGCATGTGTGCACTAGAACGGTTTTCTGGGTCATCGGGCACGCTGTCACGAAGCTGAAGGTACCGCATGGCGAAATAGACGTCCAGCATTCCGCCGGAACCATATTTGATATCTATGTCCTTTCCTTTCCGTCCGCGCGAACGCTGTTCCTGCAGCAGGAGGCGAACTCGGCGCGTTTCCCGGCGGAGTTCTTCGTCGCTGATAGACACAGCGCGATCGTGAATTATCGAACGAATGCGGTCTTCTACTCGTTTTGCCAGCTTAATGTCGCCGCCGACCGCACGTACCTTGACGAATGCGAGTAGTTCCCAGACTGCCGCTTTCGACCGCATGTATTCGGCAAACGCCTCCCCGGAAATCGCGGTGGCCCCGTCCTTTCCATGCGGCCGCAGACGAAGATCGACACGGTAGAGCTTGCCGTCGCGTGTCATATCCGAAAGTACGGACACAAATATTTCAGCCGCGCGCCCGTAGAATTCGGCGTGCGTGACATCTGTGACGGGAAGTTGCTTGGAGTCATCGTATGCAAGTACCAGATCAAGATCGGAATCGTAATCGATACCTGCACCGCCGATCTTCCCGAGGCCCAGAATAGCGAACGGAAGGGTGTCGATCGCTACCGCATACCTGCGTGACAGTTCGCCCAATGTGATCCTGAATGCCGTGTCGATGCTCGCCTCCGCAAGGCGCGTCTGCCGCGTCTTGATGCTTGTGAGCGGCAGCTCTTCAAACACATCGAGGACCACGATCTCGATCAACAGGCGGCTCCACGTTTTTCGCAGCGCGGAGAGTTTTCCCCTGAAGTCCGCTTCAGCCGCGACTGCAGCGTTTATGATAGCCGGGTAATCGTGTTCCGCGAGGCCTTCGTGACGCGAAAGACTTGGCACGAGAATAGGATTTGCTGCGATCATTTCGGTAAAATGAGGGGTTATCCGCGACATCCGTTCGATTACCTGGACCGCTGCGGGCGTCGGTTCAATGCTCGCGCGTTCGAGCGACGCCTGCAGATACGGTGGAATGTCTGCAGCCGGTTCACGCCGTCTCAACCTCGCGTCGGCGGCCGCATCGGCATCCTTCGGTTCACTGGCCGCTTTCGCGGCGATACTGAGAATTTCGTCCTCGGCACCGTCGAAAATGCGATGGTAAACCGCCGAGACGTTCGCGATGTGCGTCTCGAGAACCGACTCGAATTCGGCAATCTCGGCAAATCGCATCCGCCGGGAGATCATTTGCCGCTTTTCCGGGTCGTAAGGCAGTAGATGTGTTTGCAGCCCGTGCTCCATTTGCAGCAAATGTTCGAGATGGCGGAAGAATTCGTACGCCCCGAAAAGCTCGGTTAGTTCCTTTTCAGTCAGAAGTCCGCGGTCGGCGAGCCTCGAAAGGCTGATCAGCGTATGAGGCGCGCGTAGCCAACGATCACGGCCGCCGTACGCAAGCTGCAGCGCCTGCGCAACGAACTCGATCTCGCGAATACCACCGCGGCCGAGCTTCACATCCCAGCCTTTGTCGCTGATATGCTCTACGTTTATCTTTTGCTTGGAAGAGCTGACGCCGGCAAGCGCGGCGGCGATGCTTTCGTTCGGCGAGAAGATGCGGTCCTCAAGATGAAGGACAAATTCACGAAATATCGTTAGCTCGCCGGCGCTGGCGCGCGAACGGATGAGCACTTGCCGCTCCCAACTCTGCGCCTCGGTCATGTAGTATCGGACGGTGTCAGGCAGCGACATCGCCAATGCTCCGATCCTGCCATGCGGCCGCAGTCGCAGATCGACGCGGTATGCAGCGCCTTCACCTGTCTTTTCACCAATTAGCTTTACTATCAATTCCGCGAGTTTTACGAAATATTCGCGATTCGTCACAGAACCGCGTGGCCCAAGGCCGGCGGTCTCGCCGTCTGATGAATAGATGAATACAAGATCGATGTCGGAGGAGTAATTCAACTCCTTCGAACCCAATTTCCCGAGGGCAACTATACATACCTCGGCTGGTTTCGATCGGCCCTTCTCATCCGTCTCGAGCGGGCTGCCGTAGCGGTTATCGAGTGTCTGCCGCGCGGAGCGCAAAGCAAATTCGAGCACTGCATCCGCAAGATTCGAAATCTCTTCCGTGATCTCGGCAACGGTCGCCAGACGGCGAATATCGCGAAGGAATATCCTGATAAGCTCTCGCCTTCGGAACCGCGCAAGCAAGACCTGGGTTTCCAGTTGCGAGTGCATAAGGGAGAATTGCGCGAGCGATTCCAGCAGTTCATCCTTTGTCCGGAGGCTCGTTTCACCGCGTTTTGCGCCGAGCCACGTAATATAATCCGGATTCTGAAGCAGCGTCGCCGCGATTAGCGGGCTGTATGAGACGAGCGTCAGTACATCTGCCAAAAGGCCGGGCGAACGCATCAGCTTTGCCGCTTTTGAGGGATGCAACTCGGAAAACTGATGCATAAACCGCGACGCAGAATCCGCATCCGGGAGGTCTGAAGGGAGGTTTTCGATCGACGCGTCCACGAGTTAAAATTACAACGTACAAAGTTTATCGGACAAATGACGAAATTAACTTTCCAGGTCGGGCAGGACTCAAATAAATCCAGGCTCGACGAATTCCTGTTCGATCACATCCGCGGGCTGAGCAAAATGTACCTGCGGGAATTGATCAAAACGGAGAAATGCCAGGTGAACGGCGAATTTGAGAATGCCGGATATCGCCTGCGGCCGAATGATTTTATCGAGATCGAAGTTGATTCATCGCGCGGCACGTCAATGCGGCCGCAGGAAATCCCGATCGAGGTCGTGTTCGAAGATGCGCATGTAGCCGTGGTCAATAAACCGGCAGGTATGCTGGTTCACCCTACGCACAGGGACAAGGACGGTACGCTGCTAAACGGCTTGTCGTATTACCTGAATCGCGATGGCTCGGCCGGCGGCCGCTTTGTCCGCCCGGGTCTGGTTCATAGACTCGATAAACAGACATCGGGGCTGATGGTGATCGCTAAGTCGGATCGCGCGCATCGCATTTTGGCGGAGCACTTCAAACGTAAGTTAGTGAGCAAGCGTTACCTTGCGTTAGTGGATGGAACGGTTGAGGAGGACGAAGGGACGATCGAAGCTCCGATCGGACGATTCGCCGAGTTGAAGTTATGGAATGTAAAGGACGACGGCAAACACTCAAAATCGCGGTTTTGGGTGCGGGAACGGTTTGACGGACAGACACTTCTCGAAATGGAACCGGTGACCGGACGTACGAACCAGCTCCGAATACACTGCGCGTATTTTGGCCACCCGATCGTTGGTGACGTTGAACGCGGCGGCAGGGAATCAGCCCGTCTATGCCTTCATGCGCATCTCCTCGGGTTCAAACATCCCGCCGGCGGGGAATGGATCGAGTTCGAAAGCCGAATAGACTTCGTTTAGGAATCGAAAACCGAAAATTGCCGGCCAAACACGGGAAAGGCACGAAGATTCAGTCGCCCGGAATCTTCATGCCTCCTGATCATAACTTAACTAAATTCTCTATTTTGCTCCATTATGGGCGTAACCGCCGCCGCGCAACGCCCGTCCGGGCATTGTTCCCGTCAATTTCTGACCGTCGAAAACGACCGCTCCGTTCACGATGACCGATGTAAACCCTTCGGCATATTGGTGCGGATTCTCGAAAGTCGCCTTGTCGGTGACGGTACTCTCATCGAAAATGACGATATCAGCAGCAAAACCTTCGTGGATCTGGCCACGATCGGCAAGCCCGAACGTCTGTGCCGGCAGTGAGGTCATTTTCCGGATCGCGTCCTCAAGAGTGATGATCTTCAATTCGCGGACGTAACGGCCCAGAACTCTCGCGTTATTGCCGTACCCGCGGGGATGCGGAACACCGGATCCGAAGTTCCGCACGCCGCTGTCCGACGCGATCATCGTGAACGGCTGTCGCATTATGTTCTGGACATCCGTTTCGTCCATTACGCGAAACACCATTTGAGCGCCGCCCTTGTCGTACATATCAAAGATCTGTTCGATCTGTTCGTCCAGTTTCTTGCTCTTGCGAACTAACTGCGTGATCTCCGCGATATTCTTGCCGTTAAATTCAGGGTTCGCCCGGTGACTGGCAACGTAAGCGTAGGCGTAATCCTTAAATTTCGATTTCTTTAGTGTGTCTTTCATCTCCGCGGCGGCTTTCTTGCGCGTTTCCGGGTCCGCGAGACGTTTTCTGCCTTCATCACGGCCGCCTGCGAGGATCCAGCTCGGTATCCTCGAATCGAGGGATGTCGATGATGCCGTGTACGCGTACTGATCCACAGTTACGGTTACCCCTCGGCGTCTTGCATCCTCGACCAAACCGATCGTAGTGGGTGTTTCACCCCACAATGCCTTTGATGAGATCTTGAAGTGCGAGATCTCAACGGGCAAATTCGCCTGCTCGCCGATGTTTATGGCTTCTTTGATCGCATCGACAACGCCGTTGCCTTCATTTCGGATGTGACTCGCGTAAGTTCCGCCAAAACGCGATGCGACCTTTGCCAGTTCGACGACCTCATCGGTTTTGGCGTATGTCCCCGGAACATAGATCAGGCCGGTAGACAAACCAACGGCGCCGTCCTTCATACCCTGTTCAACGAGGGAATTCATTTTCTGCTGTTCATCGGCGGACGGGGCGCGGTCATCGAGGCCCATTACTGCCCGGCGGACCGAACCGTGCGCGATCAGCGTCGCAAGGTTCACGGCGAGCGGCTTTTCCGAAAACCGTCCGAAAAATTCGCCGACATTAACTACCGACCCGCCGCAGTTTCCAGTGATCAGTGAAGTCACGCCCATACGGACGAAATTCTCGGCAGTTGGATTGCCGAATATATCTTCGGTATGCGCGTGGACGTCGATGAATCCAGGGGCGACGATCTTGTTTTGGGCATCAATCGTCTGTTTGGCGTTGGACCCGTCGAACTTTCCAACTCGTGCGATCCTGCCGTCTTTTACGGCTACCGAACCGCGGAACCAAGGGTTTCCGGTGCCGTCGATTATACGGGCGTTTGTGATCACGAGATCGTAAGGTTCGGCTTGCTGGGCCAACGCTCCATTGATCGACGTTAAAAATAGGGCGAATATAAGTAGAAGTGATACTCTGGGCATGATGATAAGATGCCCCGATTATCGATTTATGTCAACGCCATTCGCTATCGTTACCGAATCTTTATATTTACGGTTATCTCGGCGTCGATCTCTTGGAAATTCTGGATCTCTATCGTGTAATCGCCGTTCTTGGGCAGCCGCGCGAGGAAATTGTTTGCACCTTCCGTAACCGACGCGTCTTGGAGCAGGCGAAGAGATGCTTTGTCCGTATCGATGGACACGGTCAGCGTCTGGCCTGCCCGGGCCCCAACGACCAGCCGTTTTAACTCCTGAGCCGGGATCGTTACCTTGAACGTCTTCCCCGATGTGCCCTTAGCGAAGGTGACGCGTTCGGCAGGATAGAGTTCGCGACGCTCTGCCGTGCCAACTTCTATGAGCCTTCCGCCCTGCAGCCTGTAGCGGTTCGTCACAACAAACTCCGGGCAGCAGGCGCCGCCATTTTCGCCGACGTCGTTGGATTCTACTACCAGCAAGCCGTTCTCTACCTGTGATGAACGAAGCCCGCCATAGGCTCGGTCGCCGCCGGGAACGTATGCGATCTTGGAGGGCTTGCCGCTTTTCAAGGTAAACACATGGCCTTCGGAAAAATTGCCTGTGCCGCCCGTGTTGCATACGGTAAGAGCGATCGCTTCGTCGGCGCCGTCGCCGTTAAGGTCGCCGTACGATACGCCAAAGACCTGAAAATAGAAACGATCGACATAATCAAGCTCTTGTGTCTCTTTAAAGAATTCACCGTCCTTTACGGTAACCTTCTCGGTCGTATCCGAGGCACAGTAGGCGTCGTAAGTGAAATTCTTAAAGTCTATCTTTCGAATATCTGCTTGCCCGACCGCTGCAGCGGCAGCGGATAGAACGATCAGAGCAGCAGTAATGAAAACTCGCATAAATATTCTAGCTTTCGCAAAAAATAAAGACGGCCGCGAGGACCGTCTTTTGCCATCGTCACGAAACTGGGGCCTCCGACGTATGAAACTTGTCGTGGAGCTCGACCGGTTTCTCTGGTTTTCTTCTTAGCCTCATATTCAAGAACTCGACCATTACCGAAAATGCCATTGCGAAATAAATATAGCCCTTCGGGATGTGGATATCGAGGCCTTCGGCGATAAGTGTAAATCCGATAAGCAGCAGAAACGACAGAGCAAGCATCTTGATCGTCGGATGGCGGTGGACAAATTCGCCGATCGGGCCGGCGAACAGCATCATCGCGATGATCGAGATGACGACAGCGCTGATCATGATCCATATCCCTGCATCACCGAACTGATCGCTGACCATCCCGACCGCCGTAATGACGGAATCGAGCGAGAATACGATATCGAGCAGGGTTATTTGTATGATCACACTCGTGAATGAGGAATAGGCCTTTTTTACTTCACGTCCCTCTTCGCCTTCGAGCGATCCGTGGATCTCGTGCGTAGACTTCCAGATCAGGAACAGTCCGCCGATCAATAGGATCAGATCACGGCCTGATATCTCCTGCTCCAATATTGTAAATAGGGGCGCCGTGAGGCCCATCACCCAGGAAAGCGAGAACAGCAATATCACCCGCATTACAAGCGCCATCGACAGGCCGATGACACGGGCACGCTGCTGAGTTTCCTTGGGAAGCTTGGAGGCGAGGATCGAGATGAAAATAACGTTGTCGATACCAAGCACGAGCTCGAGCACCGTAAGTGTCAGAAAGGCGATCCAAACCTGTGGATCCATGAGTAATTCCATTGTTAAGGCGTCTCCTCAAATGTCTGTAAACATCAAATTCTGCGTATTTTACCACGACAGTTTTGAAGCGGAAACATTTTTGGGCGTGAAAACGGAACTCAGGCAGGATGAATTGTTTGAAAGACATTACCAAAACAGATAGGCGAGGAATGAAGCAAATAGAACCGAGACGAAAAGGACGGTCCCCAGAATAATAACTTTGTGCGGCCGGTCTTTTACGGTAGGGAGTGCGTCCGCTCGTTCGGTATCGCTGGTGGCACGATCCGCAACGATCGGCACCCCGTTTCGATTCAAGCCCGGTTCGGTTGGAATAAGCCCGGCCAGTTCAATACTCTCGATCGATGCCCAAAGGCGCGATTCCGACTGGCGAGGAACCGGGACGGACCCCGACGGAAGTTCACTCTCCGAGATTCTCCGACGGAGGTCTATTGCGTCGATCACTCTTACGTCAGCAACGAACCGATAACCACGTTTCGGAACGGTCAGAATAAATGCATGTTTTTCCGGTCCGTCGCCAAGGGCATTCCGAATGGCCCAGATGCACCGAGCAACGGCAGATTCTTCGACAAACGAATCCTTCCATAGATTGTCGAGGAGTTCGCGCTTTTCGACTAGATGACCGTGTTGTTCGACGAGATAAGCCAAAACACTAAACGCTTTATTCGAAAGGTTTACAGGAGTTTCGCCAGCGAGCAGCAACCGGTCCGCCGGGATAAGGCGGAAGTTTCCGAATTCATAAATTTTTCTTCCGCTCGACCCCATATCGTCAAAGGGAGAAAAAATGGAAGAAAAAGGGAAAATTTTTCAAAGACATTGTCGGTCCGGTTCCGATAATCTGCTTTCCTCTTAAAAAGAGAGCGGTGACGGCCGCTGGCGTACCCTCGCCGGTGGATCGCAAGTCTGTCGAATGCACCGATTATATTACCCGGCGGCCGTTGTGACAACATTTTTTTGGCCCGAACACCCGGGTCACAGCTGAATCCGCTGAAAGCGGCATTCGGAGGCAACCATGAAACGAGCAATCCTCACTTTGCTCCCATTTCACGTCACGTCAATCAATTTCGCGTTCCTCGCCCGCTTCGCATTCGCCGGTGTAGAGATTTTTGCCGCCACAAATGATTGCGGTGCACAGCGGTTTTCAGGATGCTCGGTCTTCCGTACGACAGACGCGATTCGGTATCTAGATAAAACTACGGGTGTTTCAAAGCACTGCCGGTCGGATTGTGAAAAATGCCGTCGTCCCTGACGATAGTTGCGGCAATCTCCCGCCTGGGGCCGGGCTGCGGTATCCGCATCGGAGGTGAATATGAAAAACAGTATCGTGCATAGCAATCAATCCGAGGATCTGGACGCTGCTGTCGAGGTGGGAGCGGAATTGCTTGCCCTTGTCTTGATCGCGTTCGTTTCGTATCAACTGATCTGCTTTGCTTATAAGGCAGCTCCCGGGCTCTTTTCCAACGCGGGAGAGATTGTCGTCGGCGCAGCTGCCGCATTCCGTTAGGCGTTTTGATAATCATAATGTGCAGTTTTCGGCGGCGCGGGCAGCAGTTGGCCTACTAATGAAAATTGCAGATCCGCGGCGGGCCGGGCCTTCGAATTCAAGGGAAGGGAGCGGAGGGCCGATCCGCCGAAGGAGTACTGGAAATGCAACGAAAAATGATCGCGATCTTCTTATCAATGGCCGCGACGGCGGTATTACAGGATTACGGCAGAATATTCGCACAGGCCGCCGACGGTATGCAGCCGCAGGGCGGAACATTCGGTTCGAGCCTTATAAAGAAAGTAAGAAAGGAGCGCCAGGAAAGGAGGCGGCAGCCGGACCTGTCCGTGTATGTGCGACCGCCCGCGGTTCCAGCCGATCCTGATGCAATCACCGTCGACACGGTGCTGGTCGCGGCGGACATTATGGTGATGGACAAGAACGACCGTCCAATACACGGGCTCAGCAGGTCTGCGTTTCGCGTGTTCGAAGACGGCGTCGCGCAAGAAGTTGCCCTATTTGCTATCGGTTCGGAAAGTTCCCATGTTCCGCGATCTATTGTGCTCGTCTTGGATCACAGCAGCAGCCA
Source organism: Acidobacteriota bacterium (assembly GCA_023436495.1). Taxonomy (GTDB): domain Bacteria; phylum Acidobacteriota; class Blastocatellia; order Pyrinomonadales; family Pyrinomonadaceae; genus OLB17. The sequence continues at coordinate 23,120 of JAEZIT010000124.1, read as the reverse complement.
GCTTCCGTACATTCAAAATAGCCTCGAGGCGGCCAAGGTGCTGATCGATAAACTCAATCCGAACGACCGGCTCGCGATCGTTACAGACGACGTCGAGATCTTGTCGGGCTTTACTTCGGATAAAACGCAGTTAAAATCGGTGCTTGATAAGCTGGCCGCGGACACTTTCGCGGGGAAATTGGGTTTGAGTAAACAATGCAGCGCCCTGTTAGCCGTACTGAATGAGATGTTTCGGGGCGACGAGATGCGCCCTATAGTTATTTTTCAGACCGACGGCGACGAGTTTCCAAAACAAGCTCTGGAGCGCAGCCCGGTCAGTATTAGCGCGAAAGAGATACGTGCCGCGGCCGAACGTTCCGGCGTAACTGTTTATACCGTTATTCCCGGCCCCGGAATGTCGAGGCTTTCCGGCGACGACCGAAGTGAACAGGCGATCCTAGAGATCGAGCGTGCGGAACAGCTATATATGTCGATCAAGGATGTTAAGAAAGTAACAAAGGGCAAGCCTAATAAGGACCATAAAAGGCGGTACGCGAATCTGTGGGCGGATGCCCGTTCTCGTGACGAAGAGGCAATATCTGAGATCGCCAATTCGACAGGCGGATTATCGCAATACTTGGAGACACCCGAACGAGCAAACGACGTTTATAACAATATTTTCAATAATTTGGCAGAACGCTATCTGATTGGATACTACCCGACAAATGCTAACCGTGACGGTAAACTTCGAAAGCTTTCGATCGAGATCCAAGGGCGGACGGACTACAAGATCGTCGGCAGAAAGACCTACACGCCCCCGAACGACGGGTCGCAATAGAATGCCTCGTGTACGCTATCGCCGGTAAACTAACCTTCCGCCAACGATCGTCGCCACGGCGGCACCCAGGAACTCCCGGTCGTCGAACGGGCAGTTCTTTGATTTAGAACGAGATTCTGAATTGTGATACGTCCACGAAAGATCCGGATCGAGGACCGTAACGTCGGCGTACGAGCCGGGAGCGAGTGTTCCACGTCCTTTTAAACCAAAGATAGCGGCAGGATTGACAGAACAGAGTTCGACGAGACGAACCAGATCTATGATCCCTTTGTGAACCAGTTCCGTGAATGCCAGTCCGACCGCAGTCTCCAGCCCCGTTATCCCGAATGGGGCTCGGTCGTATTCGAGAGCCTTCTCATCGGAATGATGCGGGGCATGATCCGTAGCGATCGCATCGATCGTGCCGTCCCTAAGGCCTTCCAATACCGCTTCCAGGTGTTCGTCGCTTCTTAGCGGCGGCGCCATTTTGGTGTTCGTATCGTAACCTTCTACGGCAGCGTCAGTAAGTGTGAAGTGATGCGGTGTCACTTCGCAAGTGACGTTGATACCCTCGTTCTTGGCGCGCCGGACGGCCTCGATCGCTCCTTTTGTAGATACATGCGCTATATGGATGTGGGCTCCGGTCTCACGGGCGAGGATGATGTCGCGGACAGCATCGATCTCTTCGGCAAGCGCCGGCATGCCTTTTAATCCGAGCAGCAGGGAAACCTTGCCCTCGTGCATAACGCCGCCGGAGGACAGCGATTTGTCCTCGCAGTGATCGATCACAGGCAAATTAAAATCGCGTGCATATTGCATCGCACGCCGCATGATTCCCGAATTTGGTACAGGACGGCCGTCGTCGGACACCGCGACGGCACCCGCAACCTTCATTTCGCCCATTTCGGCAAGTTCGTTGCCATCCGACGATTTTGTGATCGCACCTATTGGAAAGACGTTTGCGAGCCCTGCATGTTCCGCCTGTTCGATCATGTAACGTGTGATCGCCGCGTTATCGTTGATCGGATCTGTGTTGGGCATCGGGCAGACGCTGGTCCAGCCGCCGGCCACCGCCGCCGCGACGCCCGTCGCGATCGTTTCCTTATGTTCGTGCCCGGGTTCACGAAGGTGGACGTGCATGTCGATGAAGCCCGGGGCAACAAGTAGGCCGCTGGCATCAAAGACTTCTACATCCTCCGGCTGCGGTTCAGTGGGATTCAACCATGCGGAAACGCGGCCGTCTTCTATTAGAACGTTCATGCCGGTATTTTCGGGCGCGGCCGGGTCAACCAAATGACCGTTTGCAATCAACAATTTCATAGAGTTTTTTAACTTCCCATGCTCCCGCCGGTGGCGAGATATAGAACTGCCATCCTTACGGTTACACCATATTTCACCTGGTCCAGGATCAATGAGCGGGAGCTGTCGGCGACCTCTGAGGATATTTCGATGCCTCGGTTCATCGGTCCCGGGTGTAGGACGATCGCGTCCTTTTTTGCTAGGTCAAGCCGCTCGTTCGTCAGTCCGTAGTGGATCGCATATTCGCTTAGTGTCGGGAAGTAGGCTGAATCCTGGCGTTCGCGCTGAATGCGGAGAATCATCACTACGTCAGCGCCCTCGATAGCGTCTTCGATCCGAGGCGCGACGATTAGCGATCTGGATTTGTCGTTCTCAGATCCTGAATCGTGTTCTTGCTTTCTGCCCTGGCCGATCAAAAATTGAAAATCCGACGGGACCAGCGTCCCGGGGCCAGCAACGCGGACTTTGGCACCGAGCTTTGTCAGAAGATGTATATTGGAGCGCGCGACGCGGCTGTGCAAAATATCGCCGATGATCGCTACTTCGAGGCCGTTGATCTTCTTCTTATGTTCGCGGATCGTCATCGCGTCGAGCAAAGCTTGCGTAGGGTGTTCGTTAGCGCCGTCACCCGCGTTTACGATCGCCGCTTTACTTACCTTCGCCAGTTGGTGGGGCACGCCCGCGCTTGAATGCCTGACGACAATGCAATCCGGAGCCATCGCGTCCAGGTTCAAAGCGGTATCGAGCAGCGTTTCGCCCTTGCTTAAGCTCGATGACGAGACGCTTATGTTCACAGTATCTGCAGACAGCCGCTTTGCCGCGAGCTCGAAAGATGTTCGCGTCCGCGTGGATGATTCGAAAAATAGGTTAATTACGGTCTTACCGCGAAGTGCCGGAACCTTTTTGATCTCACGTGAATTTATTTCACGGAAGTTCTCGGCGGTATCGAGAATGCCCTTAATTTCCGCGGCTGACAGGTCGCGGATACCAAGTAAATCTCTGCGGCGAAACGGTTTGTCCATCTTGGGTCACAAAAAAAAGCAAGGCATTTAACCTTGCTTCCGGAATTTATTCGGCCGGCTTTTCGAAAATGCCGACCGCCTCAATGTCGTCAAACTCTTTTAGCATGACCTTTATTATCTCGGTCTGCTTTGTCGGTACGAACTTCCCGACAAAATCAGCCTGTATCGGCAATTCGCGGTGCTCGCGGCCGCGGTCGATCAAAACGGCGAGTTGGACCTTTCGGGGCCGGCCGAAATCCATCAATTGATCAAGTGCGGCCCTGATGGTCCTGCCTGTATACAGAACGTCGTCCACCAGAACGATGATCTTGCCTTCGATGTCCTCATCGAGCTCGGTACGATTAACTATCGGATTCGCGCCAACGGTCGAAAGGTCATCGCGATAGAGGGTGATGTCTAAAATGCCGTAAAGAGGCCTTATCCCTTCGAGCTCTTCGATCCGGTCGGTGATCCTTTCCGCAAGCGGTACGCCGCGGCGGCGTATGCCGACGATATACAAGTCTTTGGCTCCCTGGTTTTCCTCAACTATCTCGGATGCTAAACGCGAAAGCGCCCGAGCCATTCGGGCGGAATCCATGATCCTAGATTTTTCGTGGAGGTTGATTTCGTCAGCCATTCGCAAGCAAATCGTAACAAAGAGCGATTCAAACTTCAAAGAAGGATATTACACGATTCAAAAACGAACGTAAATCGTTTAACATTAATCCTTTTGCGCATGGCAGGACTTTACGAAAAATTAATCAGGCCCGCGTTGTTTAGCCTACCGGCAGAGACAGCACATGAGATCGGCATTAATTCGCTGCGTATTGGACTTGCATCCCGCGCAGCGCGGCGCATTGCAGAGAAGAAATTTACTATCGACGACCTTCCCCCTATAGAGCGATTCGGGCTTACGTTCCGAAACCCGCTCGGGATGGCGGCGGGTTTTGATAAGAACGGAACCGTCGTCGATCAATTAGCCGCGATCGGATTCGGGTTTGTTGAGGTCGGGACGGTGACGATCAATCCGCAGCCCGGCAACGCGAAACCGAGGCTTTTTCGTTTGCCGCAGGACCAAGCACTCATAAACCGGCTGGGATTTAACAACGACGGGACAGGGAGCGTTGTCGAGCGACTGAAGCATATAGACCGCCGGTGCGTCGTCGGCGTAAATATCGGCAAGAACAAAGATGTGCCGAACGAACGGGCGATAGAGAATTATCTTGCTAGCTTTGACCTTGCATATTCCGTCGCGGACTACATCGCCGTCAATGTTTCGTCGCCAAATACGCCGAATTTGCGGGAACTTCAACGCTCGGAAAGCCTCGAAGAGTTGTTGGCCGCGCTCATGTCACGGGGTAAAGAGTTCGGTGCCAAAGCCGGACGAAATGTGCCACTGCTCGTAAAGATCGCGCCTGACCTGTCTGAGGGCGAGATCGAGAAGATCACGGACGTATGCTTGCGGCTTGAAGTATCGGGGATCATAGCGACGAATACGACCATCAGCCGCGAAGGCCTTAAAACTGCCAACCACGATAAATTCGGCAGCGGCGGCCTCAGCGGCCGGCCCTTGTTCGAACGCTCCACCGACGTCATCCGTGCCATTTATCGTTATGCAGGCGGCAAGCTGCCGATCGTTGGCGTCGGCGGAATTTTCACCGCCGAAGATGCATTTACGAAGATCGCTGCCGGGGCCTCCCTCATTCAGGCCTATACCGGTTTTATCTACGAAGGCGTCGCGTTCGCCAAGAGCATTAACTCCGGCCTCACAGAGATCCTTCGCCGAAGAGGGATGGCTTCTGTCGACGAAGCCGTCGGAGTTCACCACCGGTAACGTTCTGTTTGACACTTGCCTCTCGTTCGATATAATCAATCTTTTGCCTTTTGAGTTGTTTGATACGAGAGTTTATTCTGAAAGACGATGATCATCGAACTAAGCCGTATTGAAGGTTCATCAAAGGTATTTGAATTTCGGGTCCGGCCCGAGGATCTCGATCTGGACATGCCGTCGGTTACGATAAAGGGCGATATACAAGCAAGGGTCGAAGTCGCCAGGCACGCCGCTCAGACGGATGTATCGGGCGTGATTACCGGATCAAGCGAGATAGAGTGCACACGGTGCCTCAAACCGGTCGAAAGGCCGATCGACATCCGGTTTGATGTGAGCTTCGTCACGGAAGAGAACTACACCGACTCAAAAGAAACCGAGGTCCGTGACGCCGAACTCGAGGTCGCGGTTTTCGAGGGTGAAATATTGGACCTTGGGGAACTGGTACGCGAACAGATCCTGCTTGACCTGCCGGAACAGATCTTTTGCAGGGAAGATTGCAAGGGATTGTGCCCGAAATGCGGCGTCGACCGCAATTTGATAGATTGTAATTGTGACGATGATGAGATCGACCCGCGATGGGCCGCCCTCAGAAATTTAAAATAAGTAGTAAATAAAGGCTTTAAGAAGCGAGGTAATTATGCCGAATCCTAAAAGAAGACATTCAAAATCACGCACACGCCAGCGCAGGGCCCATGACGGCCTGAAAGTGCCGCAGTTTTACCTGGATAAAGATACAGGTGAAGCCAAGGTCCCGCATCGCATTGATGCCAAAACCGGAACGTATAAAGGCCGACAGGTCATTGATGTAAAGGAATCTGAATAGCTTTTTGAAATTTTCAAAGTTTTAAGTTCTAATTCTAATCAATGGCTACTCAAAATGCGGGCATCATCGGAATGGGACATTCGTATCCGAAAGGGGTTTTGACGAATGCCGATCTGGAGAAGATCGTAGAAACATCCGATGAATGGATCACCACGAGGACAGGGATAAAACAGCGGCACAAAGCGGCTGAAGACGAATACACGTCCCTGTTCGGAACGGCAGCGGCGAAACAGGCCCTCGAACGTGCGGGACTGCAACCTACAGACATCGATCTTATCGTTTGTGCCACTACCACTCCGGACCAAATAATGCCGTCGACCGGCGCATTGATCCAGGCTCAGCTTGGGGCGACGAACGCGGCCGGTATGGATATTTTTGCGGCTTGTTCGGGCTTTTTGTATGGGCTGACGATGGTCGAATCGATGATCAGGACCGGTCAGATACGCTACGCGCTCGTGATCGGAGCAGAGGTCTTGACCAAGTACGTCGATTATACCGATCGTTCCACTTGCGTCATCTTCGGCGACGGAGCCGGTGCCGCGGTGGTCGGTCCCGTGCCGGAAGGCAAAGGCATACTTGCCACCAAGATCAAATCTGACGGCCGTTACGAGGAGCAGCTTTATGCTCCTGGCGGCGGAACCAAACTTGGTACATCTCATAAAACGATCGACGACCGAATGCATTTCTTTAAAATGAAGGGAAATGAGCTGTTCAAGGTCGCGGTGCGTTCAATGGCCGACATTTCCGCAGAGATGCTTGAAAAGGCAGGATACACGGTTGACGATGTCGATCTTGTGATCCCACATCAGGCTAATCAGCGGATCACTGATGCTGTCGCTTCACGCCTGGGCGTTCCCGAAGCAAAAGTCTATTCGAACATTGCGGAACATGGCAATACGTCATCCGCATCGATTCCGATCGCGATCGATGAGTGCATCGAATCAGGCAGAATAAAAGAAGGCAGCCTCGTCCTGTTGACCGCTTTCGGCGGCGGCGTTACTTGGGGCGGAACCGTAATTAGATTCTGATTTATTGATTTGCGATTCGCGGTCTTGAGTTGGTCAAGCGCGAATTGTTTTTCTAATTGACCGAGTGTAATGGGACAATCGCAAATCGAAGACCGCTTGTCGAAGGTCGCCTATATCTTTCCTGGACAGGGTTCACAAGCCGTCGGAATGGGCAGGGACCTGTTTGACAATTTCCCGTCGGCACGGCTAGTTTTTGAGGAAGCTGACGAGGCGCTGGGATTTGCGCTTTCGGAGATGTGTTTTTCGGGCAGCGACGCCGACCTGCAGCTGACCGCAAATACTCAGCCGGCGATCCTGACGGTTTCCGTCGCAACGTTCCGGGCGATGGAAAGTGAGGGTTTCGGTCAACCGGACTATGTTGCTGGCCACAGTCTAGGCGAATATTCGGCACTTGTTGCGGCGGGCGTCCTGAAGTTTTCGGATGCGGTGCGGACGGTCCGCAAACGCGGAACGTATATGCAGGAAGCTGTGCCTGTCGGAGCCGGCGCGATGGCGGCAATACTCGGTCTCGATGTTGAAACCGTTGAAACCGGATGCGCGGAAGCCGCTCAGGGGCAGGTGTGTAGCCCGGCGAACATCAATTCGCCGTCTCAGGTCGTGATCGCGGGTAATTCCGAAGCTATCGACCGTGCCTGCGAGATCTTGAACGGGAAGGGAGCAAAGCGGGCGATAAGATTGAACGTCTCGGCTCCGTTTCATTGCGCGTTAATGATGCCGGCGCAGGAAAGACTGGAGGTTGACCTTCAGAGCTTGAATTACGGTGAATTCCGTTTTCCGATCGTGCAGAACGTGAACGCCTCGGAAAATTCGGATTCGTCTGCGGTGTCGGATGCACTAACACGGCAGGTGTCTTCGCCGGTCCGTTGGGTCGAATCCGTAAACAAATTGGCGTCGCTCGGCGTAGAGACATTCGTCGAGCTCGGCCCGGGCAAGGTGTTAACAGGTTTAGTGAGGCAGATCGACCGCGAACTTCGCGGCTTGAATGTCGAAAATACCGAAAGTTTAAGAAGTACAAAGGAAACGCTATAGAAACAGGAGAAAATATGTCAGAAGTTCAGGATAAAATTAAGCAGATCATCGTTGACGAACTCGGAGTCGACGAAGCAGAAGTTACCGAAAACGCTCGCTTTATCGAAGATCTCGGCGCGGATTCGCTCGATCTCGTCGAATTGGTTATGCGTTTTGAAGAAGAATTCGATATCGAGATCCCGGACGAGGATGCTGAAAAGATCCAAAGCGTCCGCGATGCATACGCATACGTCGAACAGCATAAACAAGGGTAGTTCGTTGATCGTCGATCGTTGTTCGTGGTGATCGGGCAGGGCCGTCTGCCGCTGCCGGCCACGAACAACGAGTTATTAACAATACTTTATGAAACGTCGGGTAGTAGTAACAGGGCTCGGGCTGGTGACGCCATGCGGCAACGATGTGGCAACGACCTGGCGCGCGCTTATGAACGGCGACAACGGCGCCGATTATATTCAAAAATTCGATACAACGGACTTCTCGGTAAAATTCGCCTGCGAAGTCAAGAACTTCGATCCGCTTTCTTTCCTAGATAAGAAAGAAGCACGTCGAATGGGGGCGTTTACGCATTTCGCTCTGGCGGCTTCGGATGAAGCGGTCAAGAACAGCGGAATCGTCATCGACGAGAAGAACGCCGAGATGGTCGGTACCTATATCAGTTCCGGCATCGGCGATTTCTGGGCGATCGAACGTGAACACGAAAAGCTGCTTAAGTCGGGGCCCGACCGTGTTTCGCCGTTCTTTATCGTTTCCGCGATCGTAAATCTTGCAGCGGGAAACGTTTCGATCCGGCACGGTGCAAAAGGGCCGAATTCCGCTACAGCAACGGCATGTTCCGCCGGCGCCCATGCTATCGGCGACAGCTTTCGCCTTATCGAACGGGGCGATGCCGACGCTATGATATGCGGTGGGGCCGAAAGCGCCATAACGCCGATGTCCGTTGCGGGGTTCGCTTCGATGCGTGCTCTTTCAACCCGCAATGACGATCCGAAACACGCGTCGCGGCCATTCGACGCCGAACGCGACGGTTTCGTTATCGGTGAAGGCGCGGGTATTCTGATCCTGGAAGAGCTCGAATCGGCAAAGGCTCGCGGTGCAAAGATCTATGCTGAGATCGTCGGCTATGGAATGAGCGGTGACGCATTCCACGTCACGATGCCGGACGAAACCGGATCGGGCGCGATCCGCGTAATGCAGCGTGCGATCAAGGACGCAGGTATTTCGCCCGACCAGATCGGTTATATCAACGCGCACGGCACATCGACGCCGTATAACGATAAATTTGAAACTCTCGCTATTAAGAATGTTTTCGGCGAGCACGCGTACAAACTCGCGGTGAGCTCTACGAAATCCATGACAGGCCACGCTCTTGGCGCTGCCGGCGGGATAGAAGCGGTGTTTTCCGTACTTGCATTGCACGAACAGAAGCTGCCGCCAACGATAAACTACGAGTTTCCCGATCCTGACTGTGATCTGGATTATGTTCCGAACGAGGTCCGCGACGCCGATATTGAATACGCGCTATCGAACAGCTTCGGTTTCGGCGGCACGAATGCGTGCTTGATATTTAAGCGGTATACGGAATAGAGTAACTAAACTCCCAGAAATTTGTTGCCCCCGCGACGACGTAACAGATTCGCCATCAGCGAAGAGGAAACGCGGGAATGAAGAAGTCAGACGTTTTCCGGGCTTGGGGAAAGATACTCACAGGGCGTTATCCGTTCCTGTCGCTTGAGATCACACGAGAATGCCCGCTAAGGTGCCCCGGGTGCTATGCATACGAGCCGGGACATCTTAACGATACCGGGCAGACACTTCGTACCGTGGCCGATCATAAAGGGCAGGATCTGATCGATAAGGTCCTCGAACTTGTCGACCGTTACCGACCGCTTCATTTGTCGATAGTCGGCGGCGAGCCCCTCGTAAGATTCCGGGAGTTGAATGTACTTCTTCCGCGATTAAGCCGCTTGGGATTATCCGTTCAGCTGGTTACGAGTGCCGTGCGGGAGATCCCGAAGGAGTGGCGAAATATTGAAAATCTGTATATTGTGGTCTCCGTCGACGGGCTTCAAGCAGAGCACGATCGAAGGCGAAAGCCGGCCACGTATGAACGCATCCTGCGGAATATCGCCGGTCACAGCATAACCGTCCATTGTACAATAACGTCCCAGATGACTGAGCGTGACGGCTACTTTGAGGAATTCCTCTCGTTTTGGTCGAACGTTGAGGAAGTAAGAAAGGTTTGGTTCAGCCTGTTTACGCCGCAGGTCGGAGCATTAGACCCGGAAATTCTCGATCGCAATACACGAAAGTCCGCGATCGACACGCTCGAGGGGCTAAAATCAAGGTTTAGCAAATTGGACCTTCCGAGGCCCGTGATCAGCGGGTTTCGCAAACCGCCGCGGACGCCGAAGGAGTGTATTTTCTCTCGGACAACCTTGAACCTGACGGCGAATTTAGAAGACCGCATTTCGCCATGTCAATTTGGCGGCACGCCTGATTGTTCAAATTGCGGATGCATGGCGTCCGCCGGGCTTGCAGCGGTCGGCGAATACAGGCTGCTGGGGCTGACAAAACTTCGAAGTATTTATAATATATCCGACAGGATAGGTAGAAACGTTTCTGAATACCTGCATTAGATTATGAAGATCATCGTTTTAATGAAACAGGTCGCTAACAAGGACGCGGTACTCCGCATCAGCGGCGACGAGAAATGGATCAACGAAGCCGACGTCGCGTTTCAGACCAACGAGTCGGACGGCTACGCGCTCGAAGAAGCTTTGAGAACAAAGGAAGCAAAGGGCGAGGGCGAGGTGATCGTCTGCACTCTCGGGCCGCAGGGGGCGAAATCCGTGATCAAGGACGCCCTTGCTCGCGGGGCTGACCGGGCTATCCACGTAGTTGTAGACGAATCCAATAAGATCTCGCCTTATCAGGCGGCAAAGTCGATCGCGGACGCGATCAGAGAAGAAAACGCCGACCTGGTCTTTACCGGACTGCAATCAGATGACGCTAGCTATGGCCAAACAGGAGTTATTCTCGCCGAGCTTTTAGGCATTCCGCACGCCACGATCGTAATCGAACTGGACCGCTCGAGCATCAACGGCGATGTCCGACTGAAGCGTGAACTCGAAAGTGGCTGGTATCAGTGGTTCACTTACAATCTTCCCGCGCTGCTTACGATACAGTCGGGTATCTCTCAAATTCGTTATGCGTCACTCAAGGGCATCATGGCCGCGAAGAAGAAGGAGATCAAGGATATAACGCCATCGATCGACAGCTTTGCTTCGGGGCAGACGATCGAGAAGGTTTACCTTCCGCTAAAGACGAAGCAGACGCAGATCCTTGGGAACGGCGACGCGAAAGCGGGTGCAGTCGAGTTGGTAGAAAAGCTCAAATCAGAGGTTCGGGTTCTTTAACGTGTTCCGCGAAATTTTCAATCGTGAAAAGCATAAGACAGACGTCTTATGCTTTTTGTTTGTTGTCGATGGCCCATAGGTCCGCGAAAGCTCAACATAAGAAAAATCATGCTTCCCGAAATGTGAATTTCGGTATATAATGTCCAAGCACAACCACTTAATTGCGGTTTAACCCAAGATCGGAGCCGTTGGGCGGTTCCCAATTTAGAACGCCCGAAGTTCCAAAAAAATTGACTGAAATTTAGAAAACGCAGCCTGGTCCGGGTCGCGAGACACGGAACGGGATGACGCACATTGTTTTTCAGCATTTCTGAAGTTACGCCGCTCATGTCAAAACAAAAATTTGGAGGATTAAGCATGATTCGTAATAATACTGCCGGGGCTTCCCAGCCATTTTCGGCGAAACGGTCAGTTCTTTCGCTGATCGCCCTGGCATTTTTAGCTGCATTCGGTATGCAGACCGCAAACGCACAGGCGATCAACGAAGGATTCGAGAACGTTGCGGGCCTGCCTGCCGCGGGTTGGTTCTCGGTTAACCGCAGCCAGCCTCTTGGAGCTTCGGTTTGGTCGCAGTGCGGCGGCACGGCTATTCCGCCGGCACACCAGGGCACCGCAAACTCGTGCGCTTTGGTAAACTTCAACAGCACCACGGGTGTCGGTACTATCAGCAACTGGCTTCTTACGCCGGTTGTCACCCTGCGCAACGGAGATACGGTCTCGTTCTACACCAGAACTCCGACCAACCAGTTCCCGGACCGCCTGCAGCTTCGCATGTCGACGAACGGTTCAAGCACCGACGTTGGTACGACAGCAACAAGCGTCGGTGATTTCACGACGCTTCTCATCGACGTCAACCCGACCTGGGGATCGTCATATCCCACCACGTGGACGCAGTTCACTGCCACGATCTCGGGACTTTCGGGGCCGACCAGCGGACGCTTTGGTTTCCGTTACTATGTTGAAGAAGGCGGCCCGAGCGGTGACCGCTCGAACATCATCGGAATCGATACATTTGCTTACACGCCGGCGCCTGTGACGGTGGCCGCGGCCGCTCCGTTTGATTTCGACGGTGACGACAAGACCGATATCTCGGCTTTCCGGCCGAGCGCAGGTGAATGGTGGTACGTACGTTCGTCGGACGACGCTGCTCGCGCGTTCCAGTTCGGCGTTAGCACCGATGACATCGTTCCCGCTGACTACACGGGCGACGGCAAGACCGATATCGCGATCTTCCGTCCGGCTGACGGTTTCTGGTACGTAATGAGAAGTGAGGACAATACGTTCTATGGCTTCCCGTTCGGTGCATCTGGCGATGTGGCCGTTCCCGCCGACTATGATGGTGACGGCAAAGCCGACCCGGCGATCTTCCGTGCCGGTTCATCGACTTGGTACGTGCTGAAATCGACCGGTGGTATTTCAACGGAGATCTTCGGCGCCGCTACCGACAGGCCGGTACCCGCTGACTATGACGGTGACGGCAAGGCAGACGTCGCGGTCTTCCGTCCGGCTGACGGCCAGTGGTGGCTGAAGCGCAGCACTGCCGGTTTGGTCGTGTACAGCTTCGGTATTGCATCGGATAATCTGGTTCCCGGAGACTATACGGGCGACGGTAAGGCCGATGTTGCCGTTTGGCGTGCGTCCGATGGTATGTGGTACGTCCTTCGCAGCGAAGACGCCTCCTTCTACGGAGCTCCCTTCGGTGCAAATGGCGATACCCCGGTACCCGGAGACTATGACGGCGACGGAAAGTATGACTTCGGCGTATTCCGCTCGTCCGGAACACCGACGTGGTACATCAACAGGTCGTCGGGCGGCCAAGCCATCGTGCCTTTCGGCGCGGCCAACGACATCGCGGTACCGAGCGCATACGTTCGGTAACAACGAGTCGCTAAATGTAAGAGGCCGTTTGGAAACGCGTTTTCCGAACGGCCTCTTTCTTCGTTGCTGGAGACAGCCAGCGGCGCGGCCGGCTAAGTCCTTCTATTCGTACTGCCGTTATGCAAAAAAACGAGGCTGTCTGAAGAGGCGGCCTCGTTCTTTTTCTGAAATCCCTAAGCAATTTCATTCGCAGCCGTCGTGGCCGCAGTCACAACTGATCTCGATTATGTCCTGCTCTGCAATATCGCGGCAGTGATCGCTGCAATACTCTGAATCATCTCCAACGGCGCATGCACAAGCCGCGTGCGCGCATTTATTATCATCGGCCATAACTCATTCTCCCTTTGTTCGATCAAAATTTTGCCAAAATTGACAATAAATCGATTATATACGAAGAATAACGGGCGCTTCAAAAAAAGTTTAGGCGGCCGGGGCCGCCCTTGGCTTACGGTGCGCCGGCCGATTGTACCGGAATGTCGCCGATCGTGCCGAACCCGAGGGCCCGTTGGCCCGAGGCTGACCCGTTGATATACCAAACCGACGCGATGCCGGGGCGGACGACAGACGGGTCGAATTTGGCGTCTCCATCGAAATCGCCAGGCGTTGGCGTGTCGCCCAAAGCTCCGAACGGAAAGCCATAAAACGACGAATCTTCGCTTCTGAGGATATACCAGAATCCGGTCGCGGGACGCCAGACCGCGATGTCTGCCTTGCCGTCACCTGTATAGTCACCAGGTACGGCACGGTCGCCGGCCAAACCGAACGCGGCCGCGCGGACCCCGGCGGTACTCATTTTCAGCCACCATTCGCCGCCGGATGCGCCGTTCGGCCTAAATACGGCAATATCTGCCTTTCCGTCGCCGTCGTAATCGGCGGGAACAGGCCGATCGCCCACGGAGCCGAAACTATCGACCCGTGTCCCGCCGCTGGATAGGGTGATATACCAGGCTGAGGATGCGGGGCGGAAAACGGCCGCGTCGGTTTTTCCGTCGCCGTCGTAGTCGGCAGGGACCGGAATGTCGCCGGCGCCGCCGAAGGGGAAGCCGTAGAAAGTGTTGTCTTCGCTGCGGTTAATGAACCATTGGCCGGTTGAAGGCCGCCATATCGCTATGTCGGATCGGCCGTCGCCGGTGAAATCGCCGGGCACGATCGTGTCCGTTGCGATGCCGAATCGCGCGGCTCGGTTGGTCCCGTCGGAGCTGCGTAAATGCCACCATTCACCGGCCGCGGGCCTGTAAATTGCTGGGTCGCTTTTGCCGTCGCCGTCGAAATCGTTGAAAACACGGGATGTTGGGGCCGGGTTGGAGCCCGCCAGGTCGACGCGGATATCGATGCTCGCGGGGACCGTGTTATTCGCACCGAGCACCGTGATAGTGACACCAGATTGCGTGTCGTTGAACGTCTGACCCGTCAATAGTGACGCATCGCCGACGTTCCCGGGCGTTTGAGGGGTCATGTCGAGAAGCTGGGTCTCGGCAAAGTTGCGGCTGGCGTAGTCCCACCGAACCGTAACTCCATTATTTAGTATAAGATCACGGTATTCAACCCAGTAATTCCTTGTATCGTCCTTCCTGATCTTGAGGACGCGGGAGCCGCCGGGAGCGGCGGAGTCGTGGGTGGCGATGCGGTATACGCCGGAGGTTGTGACGTTACGGACGTTGGCGTCGTTAAGCCAGTCAAGCCGGCGCTTGTAGTGGGCGTTGAAATGTGTGACGGCGCCGTAGGCGCCGCCCATACCCATCGTGTCGAAGATATCGCCGTATTCTATGTTAGCACCGGCGCCGATAATCGTACCGTCGCTGGTTCGCCAGGCGTTGGCGTGCCAGAGGCCGTAGCTGTGGCCGAGCTCGTGGGCGATCGTGCCGAGGCTGAACGAGCCGTTGACGAGAGCTCCCTTGAAGCCTACGCCCGCGATGCCGGCCCAGGGGATAACCTGCGAATATCCGAACGCGACGACGTCGAGGTCGAAGCTGTTCGTGTCGAAGCCTGCGCTTCGCGCGGCGGCGCGTGCGTCGGTGAGAAGGGTGTTGTAATTAGAGCCCTGCGAATAGAAGGCTTTTGTCTGCGGGACGCGAACGGTTGGCGTGACGGTCGCGGTCAGCGACGTCATGCCGTATGAATTGTTCGCATAAAAGGGAGCGATCTCGTTGGCGAAGACGGCCTGGGCGCGCGACAGTGTGAACGGCTGGCCCATCATATCTATCGGGTCGCCGGGGGCGTCGGAAAAGTCAACGCGAATGCAGAGCACGGATTTCGGGCCGGTCGTCCATGCCGATACAGCGGCGCCTGCATTGTGCGGGCCGGGTTTTGATTCAGCGTCGAGTTGTGCGGATTCGAATCGGTCAAGATCGGCTTCGTCGGTAAAGAACTTGAGCTCGCCGCCTACGTCCGCCGCGACCGAATCTGCCGCGAGGCCGCGAGCGTTAAGTTCGTCGGCGGAGAGTTTCCGGGCAGGGCTGTCGGTCAATAGCATCACGCCATCGATGATCGCGCCGTTCATCGGAATGTTGGTTTTCGAAGTCGTTTCTAGCCGGCGGCCGTAAACGATCGCGGGATATTGGACGCCGCCGACGGTTACGAAACGCTCGGTCCGCGACCGGTCTTTTTCGTCGATCACGAAAACGGCCAGGTCGCCGTAGAAGCTCACGGGTTTTTCGAGATGCTGTTTGACGGCGGCCGGTGCAGAATCGAACACGGAAGCATCGACGATATTGGCTGCAGCGCCCTGCGGGTCGGCTGCCAGAAGCTGCTTTAGTGCCTGTTTTCTTTCGACGGCGAGCCGTTCGAGGACGGTGTCGCTGACGGCACGCGGATCGGCTGATCTGCGGCGTGCGGCAACGCTGAAATCCCGGAAAACACCGGACGCCGCGTTCGGCCGGTCAACGGCCTGCCCGAAGGCGACGCCGGACAAAATGAGGTTAAGGACGATCGTTCCGATCACGAGATCTTTCGTCAAAAAACGGAACGAATAATACGATCTAGAAAGGTATTTCATTATTTACTGCATGCCCCGTGAGGGGAATTCAAACTTCGAATTACGGGCAAACGCCCGCATTATTATGGAGAGAAAATAGAACATCGATCTCACCGGTCCAGGCGGCGGGATCAACTAAAGCATTATTTATTCAATGATTTGTCAGGGCCGATCGGCGTGAGGCCGCGGCCGCAAATGGTTTTCGAGATCCGAAAACTAAGTTGGGAAAATTCAATGAAGGTTATGGTACCGCATCGGGCGGGCGCCGCTCAAGCGCAGAAAAGCCCGCTGTTCGCAACAGCGGGCCTGTATTGAGAAAGTTCTAGCGGACGTACGCGCTCGGCACAGGGACGTCGCCGGGCGAGCCGAACGTGCGATAGATCGTGCCCGACCCCGACGAATTGATGAACCACACGCCGGACGAGGGACGGTAAACGCCAACGTCGAGAACGCCGTCGGCGTCGTATTCGCCGGGGACAGGAATGTCGCCCTCGGTCCCGAACGGGAAGCCGTAGAACGAATGATCCTCGCTGCGCATTATGTACCAGAAACCCGTCGAGGGACGCCAGATCGCGAGATCGGCTTTCCCGTCGCCGGTATAGTCGCCCGGCAGGGCGCGGTCGGTCGGTATGCCGAATTGGAATGCCCTGACGCCGCCGTCGGAACTTCGCAGATACCACCATTCGCCCGCGGACGGCCGCCAAATGGCGATATCCGCTTTTCCGTCGCCGTCAAAATCGGCGTTCACGGGCTTGTCGCCATCGGTGCCAAACTGTGTGATCGTTACCCCATTATCCGAAGAACGAAGGATGTACCAGACACCGATCGACGGGCGAAAGACCGCAGGATCTGCTCTGCCGTCGCCGTCGTAATCGGCAGGTGCGGGTATGTCGCCGTCCGCTCCAAAAGGTATGGCCGAGAAAGATCCATTAGCACGGTTGAATCTATACCAAGTTCCGTTGCTCGGACGAAATACGGCTATTTCCGAATAACGATCGCCGTCGTAATCGGCGGGAACGATAATATCGGCCGGAAGCCCGAAATAGTACGAATAAAAACCGTTGAATTGGCTGTCATTCAGACGCCATTCGCCCGTGACGGTATTGAACAGGCTCCAATCTACCTTGCTGTCGCCGAAGAAATCGAATGCGGATCGCCAAGGCACGCCGTTCTGGCCGAATGTAATGTTCGTATACGACACGCCGTAGAATTGCATTATCCAAGTTCGACGGGCGAATTGTGAATTCGGCCAAACAATGAAAGATTTAGTTCCGGGACCGACGCCGCCGCCGCTGCCGTCGGGGAAATAGACGTAGTTCGAGCCGCCGCTAAAACTCCATGTGCAGCCGGGCTGGGTATTAACAACGAACTGCCCGTTGCGAATACCTGCGGCCGAGATCTCAAAACTCGTCGGCGATACCGAATAAGTGCAGTTCCGGCCGGGCTGGCGAACGGTAAAAGTCTGACCGGCGACGGTGATCGTGCCCGTCCGCATTCCGGCATTGTTCGGCTGGACGGTATATTCGACGGCGCCCGAGCCGCTGCGGACCCCGTTATACGCCCAAAGCCAAAAATCGTTGGTTTGCGGAAACCAGAGGCAGCCGTCCTGTGTGTCCACGGTGAATTGGAATGTGCCGCCGCTTTCGGGCGCGTCGGAGCTGAGCGGCGTTATGACATACACGCAAGTGAACCCGGCCTGTGTGATGGTAAATATCTGGCCGCGGACCGTAATCGTTCCCGTGCGGGTACTGCCGGTCGTGTTAGCGGCCACGGAATAGCCGACAGTGCCACTTCCGTTTCCGTTGTTGTTATTTACGGTTATCCACCAATCGCTCGCGACCGCTCCCCATTGGCATCCGGCCTGGGTTTGCACCTGGAACGAATAAGTGCCGGCCGGCCCGGGAAGATTCGCAGACGCCGGCGAGAGGGTGTAATTGCAAACAGTGCTGCCCTGCAGATTCAGCGTGTAAGCGCCGAACGAATTCGGAAACGCGGAATTTGCCATTATGACGTATTGGCCCGTTTCCGGAAGCGTCGCGATAATGCGGGAATTCGTACCGCCGCCGCTGTCGTCGTCTTCGATCACGAAGGTCCCGCTCATGTTCGCAAGGCCGAGATAGGTGTCGAAGACCGACGAAGAAAGGCCGATCGTCGCCTCCTGCCCCTGTGTTCCCGTAAAAATGTAAAAATCCGCGTAAGAACCGTCAGGCATCCGGCAATCGGAAGAAGACAGCATTCCGTTGACGGTTTGGCCGAATGTTATCGGCGCACCTTCGTTGCATGGATCTCCGAGACTGGAAAATCGCAGGCCGCTGCGTTCGAGTTCGGACGGCGTCAATATCACGAACTGCCGGCCTGAAAGCTGCTTTTCATGCAATAGTGCGGCCAGTGCGTTCTTCGATCCGGATAAGGGTTTTGCGTTTTGGCCCTGTGCGGCGGAGGAAAGCGTCACGAGCGCTAAAAGGCACAAAGCGATCAGCGATCGTAATGGGATGTTCGACATTAGATATCTCCTGGATGCGAAAGCGGTTCTATGCCGACGGCGTCGGAATCGTGGAGAAGAATAGCAGATATCCGTGTAAGCGGGCAACGGATCTTTGCCGGACGGGCGGGCGTCCGGCTTTTTGTTTGGAAAACTATTTCGAATAGCGCGTCAGGGTTTGCTGAAACGGTTTGGTCGCCGGCGGGATCTTGTCCAACGGGATCTTGTTCGGGCCGGTGAGCATGTCTTTGGCTTCCATCGAATAGAGCGCGCGGTTGGCGTCGTTGTCGGGTTTTATCACGGCTCCCGAAAGCGAGACGCCGGCGAAGAGGCCTTTGCTGCGAGAATATGAGAGGATCGCGGCCTGGAGCTGGGCGTCGGTCGATGCCTGCGCGGTACGTCCGATGGGGCCGGCGGCGACGGATGCGTCAGCACCGATCTCGAATTTACTTTCGATCAGGTTCTTGAGGCTGTCGTCGGTCATGAACAACATTACAACGTCCGTGGACGATCCGCCGATCTGAAAGCCGAGGCTGCCGCCGCCGAGTTTGAAGAATGCCGGAGCGCTCCAGCCGCCGCGGACGCGCCGAGAGATCAGGCCTTTTCCGCCGCGGCCGCCAACGATGAATGCAGCCTTGATGACGTTCGGGAATACCGCGATCGCTTTGGCTTTGTCGAGCAGGTCCTGAGGGATCGATCTATCGCGGATCTCCATTATCTCGTTAAGCGCCTTCGTCGCTTTTTGCGAGGTCTTCGCCGCTTCGGAGATCTCTTTGTTGTTCTTATTCTGTGCCGCTGCGGGCATTGAAAATCCGAGTGCCGTGATACAAAACGCGACAATCGCAAATTGCATGATCTTCGTGGTTCTCATATTTCTCCTTTTGCTGAAATTCCAGAGCTATGATGCAGCAGGAACCGTTTTCGGCAACTCCATTTTCACAAGGCCGTTAAATTCAACATTATACGCGACGCCCTTGACGGGAACCGACATTTCTTCTTCGGACTTGGCTTCGGAATTAGCGATGCCGACGCTGGCGAAATAGCAAGACGCGCCATGGGTTTCGGCATGGCGGACGAGAGTCTCGAATGCGTCCTGGCCTTCGTCAAAGCGGCCGCGTGCGGGATAGACGGCGGTGCGCACGACAAAAAACGCAAGCTCGCCGTCCTTGTAGGCGACGATCTGCGGATGAGTGCGAATGTCGGCTTCGACGTCGGCGGATTCTATCTTCCATCCGTCCTGCTGAAGCTGTTTGAAAACGATCTCGATACCAAAAGCATGTATGTCCGACGCGGACATAAGTTCATTACGATCCATTGCTTATATGGTATCGGCCGGAGGAGGATTCGGCAAGATTAGAGCAGCTCGAGGATCCGGAAAGTGATCATGCCAACGACGATGCCGCTGGGGAGAAACGCAGCGATCCGTTTGCTGTACGGGCCGCTTGTAGTGGAAATGACGCGTTCGAGCATGAACGAGACGGGGAAATAGTTGAGAAAGCTGTTCAGGCTGCGCGAAAAATCTTCGCGATCCTTAAAAGCGATCAGAAAGAAGGCGGCGTATGTGAATACGGCAAACCACAGCGCAATAATAATAGCCATAGCGTTTACGATCGATTTATTCAGGGTATCGGCACCCGCCGGAGAGAACTGCTTCGGCCGGGCCGTGCGGACCGAACGGCCCGCGAAACCGAATTATACAATATCAACGCGCTAAATGCCTAATTTCCGATAGCGGCGGCGACAGGCTACAATAACAGGCGAGATCGCAAGGAGTTTACCGGTAATAAATTGGACAGCCCACTATTCCGATCATTATTCGACGAACAGGAACCGCGGCCGCTGACGGTTTCGGAGATCAACGCACAGATCAAGGCCGAGATCGAGCGGCGTTTTGCGTCCGTATGGGTCGAAGGCGAGATCGTCAATTTTACCGCGGCAAGGTCGGGGCACTGGTATTTTACGCTGCACGATTCGGATTCGCAGATAAAGGCCGCGTGTTTCAAAGGCTCGAATTGGCGAATACGCTTTCAGCCGTTCGACGGGCTGCAGGTGCGCATCCGCGGCCGCGTGACGCTGTATGAGCCGAAGGGCGAATACCAATTGATGGTCGAATCGCTGGAGCCGGTCGGCGAGGGCGCGCTGAAGATCGCGTACGAACAGATACGTGCGAAGCTGCAGGCGGAAGGTCTGTTCGCCGAGGAATTGAAGCGTCCGCTGCCGGCGCTGCCGCGGCGCGTCGGTGTGGTGACTAGCCCGACAGGTGCGGCGTTCTTCGATATCCTGCACGTGCTGTCGCGGCGTGCGAGGTCGGTCAGCGTCGTGCTGATCCCGACGCACGTCCAGGGCGAGAACGCCGGCGAAGAGATACGCGAGGCAATCGAATTTGCCAACGCATTCAACCGATCGTGCCCGGAATGCGACCGAATGGACGTGCTGATCGTAGGGCGCGGCGGCGGGTCGGCCGAAGATCTTTGGGCGTTTAACGAAGAACGGCTGGCGCGGGCGATACGGGATTCGGAAATACCGATAATTTCGGCGGTCGGGCACGAGCGCGATTTTATGATCGCGGATTTTGTCGCTGACATGCGGGCGGCCACGCCATCGGCCGCGGCAGAGATCGTAGCGGCAAGGGAAGAGGACCTGATCGCGTATCTGGACGGCAGGCAGAGCGACCTCGAACAACTGATCAGCTATAGAATGCTGCAGGCGGCGAACGCTCTGCAGGAGCTTGCGCTGTCGCCGGTGTTCGTTGAATTTCCGAATACGGTCGGGAATTACGGGCATAGCCTGGACGAGCTAGGCATTAGGCTTCGGGATTCGCTGAGAGGCAGGATCAAGACGGACACGGCGAAGCTGGACGAAATTATTTCGCAACTTTCGCCGCTGACGCTGGCATCGAAAGTCGGGGCGAACGTGACGCGGCTGGCTTTGCTTGCAGAAAGGCAGAACGCCGCCGCACGGAGCCTTTGGGAATCGAAGCTGAAGAGCCTGAAGATCTGCATGGCGAAGCTCGACGCCCTGTCGCCGCTGGCGGTGCTCGACCGCGGGTTTTCGATCACGCAGACGGAAAGCGGGAAGATCCTGCACGACAGCTCGGACGTAAATGCAGGCGACCGGGTGAGCATCAGGCTCGCGAAAGGGAAAATAACGGCGGATGTTGCCGAAACGGAATAGACGGCCTCACGGATGAACACAAGCATTATCGAACAGGACGAAGGGAATCAGACGCCACGCGGGCGGCGCGGTGTGTGGAAAGCGGCGTTGCTGATATTTGCCGCGGTTTCGGCGATCGCGGGTCTGGGAGGATATTTATATTGGCAGAGCCTAAAGGCGACGCCGCAGTATTCGCTGGCGCTGCTGATCGACGCGGCTCGACGGGACGATCAGGCGGAGGTCGACAGGCTGGTCGAGATCGATTCGGTCGTTGACGATTTTCTGCCGCAGATAACGGGAAAGGCGGTTGAATTATACGGACGCGGATTGCCGCCGAAGACCGTGCAGAAGGTCGCGACCGTAGCGGAGCCGCTGATGCCGGCAGTGAAGGACAGAGCACGAGCGGAATTGCCGCGCGTCATTCGCGAGAAGACGGAGAAGTTTGAATACCTGCCGTTCGCGGCCGTGGTTTTGGGTGCCGACCGGTATCTGAATATTGAGGTTTCGGGCGATAACGCGGCTGTGCACAGCAAGGTCCCGGGCCGTCCGCTGGAGCTGGAAATGAAGTGTGAAGGCGGTGAATGGAAGGTCGTCGGCGTCAAGGACGAGCAGCTGGCGACGCGGATCGCACAGCGGATAGGGCAGGACATAATCGCAGTGGCGGCGAACGGCGGGATAGAAGGCGCCGGCGAGCGTTTGGGAATCGGGAATATTAAGAATATATTAAAGGCTGCCGAAGAGATTCTCCGCTGACACCGTTTATGGCAAAAACTTTCGAATCGTCGCTTAACGACCTGGAAATCATTGTGAAGAAGCTCGAGGACGGCGATATGCCGCTCGAGGAAAGCCTGAAATTATTCGAACAGGGCGTAAAACTCTCACGCGAGTGCCGCGAACGCCTGACGCAGGCCGAACGCCGCATCGAGGTCCTGATGAAGGACGGAGACGGGAACCTGACGCTGCAGGAACTCCAGCCGGAGGCCCTACGCGAAGAACGCCAGCCAAAGAAACGCATCGTTTTCGATAATAACGAGGACGAGACGCCGTTTTAGCGGATTTGAACCGTGGAGACGCGGAGGCGATTTGAGGGAATTTTGTTTTCGCTCTGTGCCTCTGCGTCTCTGCGGTTAAACCTTTATTTAACAATCACTGTTTAGAGTCGGATTTGCGCTTTTGGAGCAGGTCGCAGACCTGGTACGCGCCGGTCGGGTCGATGGCGGTGCGGCCTACCTCGACGTGCTGGATCTTGCCGTCTTTGTCGACGACGAACGTGGCACGTGCGCCGTATCCGGATTCGGCGTTATAGAGGCCGTAATCCGCGGTCGTCTTGCGTTTCCAATCGCTCAGCAGCGGGAATTTGACGCCGATCTTTTCGGCGAAGGCCTTGTTGGATGCAAAGCTGTCCATGCT
>JAEZIT010000110.1 GCA_023436495.1 Acidobacteriota bacterium | reverse complement strand
CTTCCATTTCTTGACATCGGTTACCGTGACGGGCACCATCGCGGCAGTGCCGGGGATCGGAACAAGCACTGTCATCGTCGGAATCTTGTACTCCTTATCGAACCCGTGCGCAGGCGAGGTCATGTCCTCGTAGAGATGTGTAGCTTCACCTAGTCTTACCAATGCTGTTGGGGAAAGTCCGGTTCCGCCAAGTGCCTCGTATGCTTTTTGATCAGCCCGAATTGACTTCATTTGATCCTTCAAATAACTCCAAGCTGCATCACGGGCGGCTTCGGGGGTCATGCCATCTGGCGACATGGCGTGTTTATGCGCTTCCGACGGCCACAACGTGCTGACCGGTTTAAAACCTTCGAAATAATCAGTGTTCCTGCTACCGATCTGGATTAACTTAATCTGCGCAGGTGAAAGCCCTCTGAATGAATTAGCTATCAAAGCGTCGTGCGTCGGTGAAGGCCACTTCCCGTTTTTGTCTATATACGCCAGCGGGTTGTTATAGCAGTAGGGGTAGCGATTCCAAGTTTGCGGATTCGTCGGGATGATGCTCTTGCGTGAAGGATCAACCGCGGTGAACCTGCCGTGTGCCGGGTTGTACATTCGCGCCTCGGCAAAGTCCAGCTCCGATTCATTATCCCGTTCATAGCCGGTGAACTTCTGCCGGATGCTGTCGTTGACCGGATACAGATCGATCGGCCTGAAACTGCCGTCATTCGGGGCTTGTTCACCGAACGGCATGAAATCTCTCCGCGAAATTACCTGTCCATGTGAGTTGACGATCACTCTCGGGCTCCCAAGCTGATCCGTCACGGTATAGCTCGTCGTCGGCTCCGGCGACGGCGGGTTGTTCAAGTATTCCGCTATCAGCTTGCCGTTAGAATAGACGAATATTGTCTCTTCGGCGACGACCCCGGAATTACCGGGGTCGTAAACCTTTTTCTTGACTCGCTTGCCTTCGCCGTCAAAGAAATACTCGCTGAGCAGGTTCCCGTTTTGATACACCTTCGACTGCTTGTTGTCGTTCGTTGAAATTGAAAGAGCGATCCTCCGCATCCAGCACGAGATTACCGTTCTTGTCGAAGCCGTATCCCTGTCCCGCTGCGAACCTGTTCGTCTAAGGTTCTCTCAGTCGGCACGTAGCATGATCAAAATCGACTGCAAAGACAACAGTCCCTTCATCATCATATAGCTCAAGCCTTGACCGATCATTTTTTTTTGACAGTTTCCAATCGGCGAAGTCATAACCCACTCCGTCGTGATTCTCAAAATTCACATCGCCCGAAAAAAACAGTTCGACCGATCTGTCGGCATAATCGCAGAAATCGATCAAAAGACCTTCAGACGTCACTCGGTAACTGACAATTTTGCCGTCTGTAAAGATATGATCTCTAATATGCATACACGATATAATCCTTATTGTGATGTCAAAGGCTCCCAGCGAAAAATGGTGCGTTTGGATGCTCCTAAATTCTCGAATGTCTTTCTCCAATTTGCATTCAGCTTGGTCGGAGGAGATGGAAGCTCATAAATGTGGCGATGAGGAAGTGTGTGTTTCCAATAATCCTGCCGGAAGATATTGCGCTGACCATAGTCGTTGCTAAATATCTTTCGTAAGTCTGTCAAATGAGACTCAGTTACAACCAGCGTTTTCGCATCCTGTCCCAGTTGACCACCGCCAACTAAAGTGTTTACCGAGCCATTGGGTCTAATTTGTGAAATTCCTTCAAGCGAGAAAAAATTCCGGAACCCCCGAAAGACATTTACTCCCCCTTGAACCGCAAATCCCGCGTTGGAGCCATAAAAAAATAGATTGCCTCCCGGACGGGTGTGCTCGTCCGGTGAGAGCGTCGGAGCATACGAGAAGTTTCCTCCAAGCTTGTTCGCCCCCCAGGCAGCGAAATTGTAGGTCTCAGCGGGAATGTTTAAAATAGCGGCGCCTGACGCCATTACATCAGAAGCCGCGTCCCGCACCTGCGGATCTCTTGCACCTAAGTATTTCGGATCGTTGAAACTGAACGCCAGCCGGACATTCTCCATGGACGATTCTAATAGACGAGCGCGAATACCAGAATCGTGCCCGCCGTTGGAATAAAGGTATGCTGTGCTTCCCGAGCCGTTCCAGTCGTCGACCGTGGCATACCCGAGTCCATTGAATGTGACAGATTCCCAACTACCATCGGTCGGTTTGTCTTTTGCCTCTCGGAACGAGCAGCGTCCATTCTGACAATTCCCGCGCCACCATGGGTCAAGCCCTAACGGGTCGGTCAGGAATATCGGATTATTGGTCACATAAACATACCTATTGAACGTCTGCGGATTCGCGCTGTTTCCCGAAGCGAGCAGCGGATCCACCGCCGTGAATCGCCCGTGCCGGTTCTCATACATCCTCGCCTCGGCGAAGTCGAGTCCGGTTTCGTCGTCCTTCTGATAGCCGGTGAACTTCTGCCGGACATTGTCCGCGCTTGAGCCGTATTTCAGATCGGTCGAACGCGCCCCGATGTTGATGAACAGCTCCTCGCCAAAGGGCATGAAGTCCCGCCGGGCCTTCACCTGCCCTAGCTGGTCCGTGATTATCCTCGGACTGCCGAGATGGTCCGTCGTCGTGTAGCTTACAGAGGGCGTCTGCGACGGCCGCGTCGAATACTCCGCTACAAGCTTCCCCGCAGAATACACAAACACGGTCTCCTCCGAAAGAATGCCGTTTTCAAAGACCTTCTTCTTTATACGCTTGCCTTCGCCATCGAAGAAGTACTCGCCGACGAGCTGGCCGTTGCGGATAACTGTCGATTGTATATTATCGCGGTTGAAAGCTTCGATGCGTCGCCGTCGCCGTTCGCATCGATCTCGCCGCAATCGTAACTGATATTCCACAGGCCTGCCTGCCGTCCGTTGTCCAATCGCATCTGTTAGATGCCACTCGTGCGGGGGAAGGGCGATATCCCAAATTATTTGTAGAAAGACTTATGCTTGATTTTTCCCGTGTCAAGATCTATTTCACAACTAAACGAGCAAACGGAATAAGCGACTAAAGGATTTTGCGACACGATCCTATAATATGCATCACCGGTCTCCGTTGTTGGCAATTCAGCAGTCCAGATGGTCCGTCCAAGAATATCAACGGCGATAAGATTGGCGAATTGTCCAAATTTATTGATCTTGGAATCAGGATCAAACAGCACGATCAATTTACTTCCATCACAAAACGCGTTTGAAACCGGGTATTCGGTGTCTAATGAACTGCCATCGACAAAGAGCCTTGCATCCCGAATCTCGATTCTGCATTGATTTTCGCACATAGCCCACTATGGTTGGAACGTGTTGAGCCTGATCTTTATAGGCCGCAAGAAAGAAGGCAGGCACATGGCCTGCCTATTCTAGAGATCTTCGTCCGGGTCGTCTGCGGGGGTTCGGCCCCAGCGCCACTTCGGTGATGGGCCGTATTTGTAGCTGAAAAATATCATGGCGCCCAGCGAAAATGCGATAACGCCGAAATAACCGAACCGCTCGCCCGGTGTTGGGTCGTCGGGCAGCAGCCGCGCGGCGATCAGCACGAACGCCAACGGGACCGCGACCGCGATCCAGCCCTGCCAGGTGACGGGCGTCCAACCCCATCCGTATCTTCTTCTCTTAAACCAATATTTTTTCTCGTTCATTTCACAGGCCCCAAAGTCTTCAGCAGGATCTCCGCCAGATTTTCGTCCAATTCACGCAGACGCGGCACCAATTCGCGAGCGGCCGCGCGGTCGCCTTTTGAAACGTAGCTCTGCGCCAACATCATTAACGCATATTCACCGTTAGGTTTGACCGCAAGAGCCTCTTTTAGCGCGGCTATCGCTTCGTCGTAACGCCCCGTCTGGTTATAGGCCATCCCGAGGTGGAACAACATATCGAAATCCCTCGGTTTGATGACCAACGCCTGTTTGTACGTTGCAATTGCCTCGTCCCTGCGGCCGGCCGCCATCTGCGCCATCCCGAGGTTCTTCTGATTATTGATGTCGTCCGGTTTCAGGATAACGGCCTGCCGAAATGCCTGTATCGCAAGCTCGTGCTCGCCCATATTCATCCGTGCGGCGCCGAGCCCGCTGAAATTCGAAGCCTCGTTCGGCTTCATCTGCGTCAATCTTTCCAGCGTCTCGGCAGCCTCGCGATATTTCCCGGTCCGAAAATAGATCGACACCAGGTTTCCGTACGCTTTTTCATGGTTCGGGTTTATCAGCAGCGTGCGTTTGAATTGTTCGACGGCATCGTCGTCGCGGCCGAGCTTCAGGTACGCGAACCCGAGGTTGTTTTGCGCCAGGTCGTATTGATCGTTGATAGCGATCGAGGCTTTGAACGACGCGATCGCATCCTCCGTCAGGCCCAGGTTCAACAAACCCCACCCGAGGTTGCTGTGTGCCACATAGCTCTCCGGGTCCAGCCGCACGGCAGTGCGCGCGGTTTCGACGGCCGCTTCATATTCCTTGAGCTCCAACTGGCACCACGCCAGGTTCGTATAGTTCGAAGCGTCGTCCGGGTCCGCCGCGATCGCGGCTTTGTAGGCTTCGGCGGCCTCTTTGAATTTTCCCGCCTTCGCCAGCCGGTGAGCGGCCGAACCCGCGTCCTGTGCGTAAACCGTCGCCGAAAACAGCGGCAACACCACCGCCAGCACCAAAATGAGAGATCTGAATTTCATGGCTATTTCATCCTGAAAGGGAACTGGATCTTTGCGTAATATTTTTAACATTGATATCGCCCCAAAATCAATCCATTCTTTTCCGGCGGCTGCCCGCCCGAAAACTATAAGACCACAATCCTGTCCGATCGCAAACGGCGAATTTTACGATATTTATGAAACAGGGCGAATTTTACGATATTTATGATATTTATGATTTTAATGGCCGATCGGGCGCCGGATCGGCGAAGATCGGCAAAGATCGGTCGCCAAATACCGCTAAGCGACCCGCATTGCGCCAACAACCCGCCACATACGCGCCGTCAACCGGGCTTCGGCCGCCCGTCAACGATTACAACCGTTGGATAGTCTGCCCTGACTTTTGGTATCATTCAATTTATAGCAAAACGGAAGGTGCAAATTGGCTAAACATACTATAACTCTGATCCCGGGCGACGGCATCGGGCCCGAAATAATCGCCGCAACTGTTAGAATAATTGAAGCTACGGGCGTTGACATCGAGTGGGAAACCCACATTCTTGGTGCCCAGGCACAGGAAAAATTCGGCACGACCATCCCCGATTCGACCATCGAATCCATCCATCGCAACAAAGTGGCCCTGAAAGGCCCGCAAATGACACCGATCGGCAAGGGCTTCACGTCCGTAAACGTAGGGCTGCGTAAGGCTTTGGACCTCTACGCCAACGTCCGCCCGGTCAAGGCCCTTCCCAACGTCCCCTGTCGTTACCCTGAGCTCGACCTCGTCGTAATGCGCGAAAACACCGAGGACCTCTACGCCGGCCTCGAGCATGTCGTCGTCCCCGGCGTCGTCGAAAGTATCAAGATCATCACCGAAAAAGCCTCGACACGCATCGCCCGCTACAGCTTCGAATACGCCCGCGCCAATGGACGCAAAAAGGTCACCGCAGTCCACAAGGCCAATATCATGAAGCTTTCCGACGGGCTCTTTCTCGAATGTTTCTACAACGTCGCCAAGGACTATCCCGAGATCGAATCCGATGACAAGATCATCGACAATTGCTGTATGCAGCTCGTCATGCGCCCCGAGCAGTTCGATGTCCTCGTCCTCGAAAATCTCTACGGCGACATAGTCTCCGACCTCTGCGCCGGTCTCATCGGCGGCCTCGGCCTCGCCCCCGGCGCCAATATCGGCGAACAGGGTGCGGTCTTCGAAGCGGTCCATGGCTCCGCCCCCGACATCGCCGGCCAGGGCATCGCCAACCCGACCGCCATCCTGATGTCCGCCATCATGATGCTCCGCCACATAGACGAGCACGCCGCCGCGGACCGGGCCGAAAAAGCCATGCTCGAGACCTTCGCCGAAGGGAAGCACCTGACGAAAGACCTCGGCGGGACCGCTAAGACCGAGGAATTCGCCAACGCGATCATCCAAAAACTTTCCGCCGGCGAAGCGGCAGCGCAAATTTGAGCTGCAAGAACCTCGTTCCTGAATCGTTCAATAACCGGGGCCGAAATTTGCCTCGCAGAGTAAGGAGGTTCTTATGAAGTTAATGTTCACGATTGCCGTAATGGCGGTTGTTTTTGCAAGCGGGCCCAGTGTCGCTATTGCCCGGCAACCGCAGCCACTCAAGGTGCAGATCGGCCAGGAGAAAAAAGCCCCGGGAAGCGGCCTACGGATCAAATTCGTTGAACTCGTCGAAGATTCCCGCTGCCCCGAAAACACAAACTGTATCTGGGCCGGGAACGCAAAGATCAAGGTCCGCGTCGCCAAAAACGGACGTTCCAAGGTGCTCGAGTTGGACACCATGCCGATGTCCAAAGAGCCTGTGAGATTCGGCAGCTACATTTTAAAGCTCGTTAAACTGACGCCCGCCCCGCGCGAAGGCGCCCGTTTGAACCGAAACGCATACGAAGCTTCCATAGCGATTGCGAAAGCCCCCAAATAATCTTCATCCGGATGTTTAAGTCCAAGAAAGCGCGTCCGCCGAGCCGGATAGCGCTTTTTTCCGCTGTAATATTCTCGTACACACCTCCGCCAAGTCATATTAATGTGCAGTAAGCTGTCTCTCCGAAATCATACCAATCTAAAGCAAGTTTAAGGGCTTTGCCGCCGATTTGGCACGGTCGTTGCACACTTAACCCGAACAACAGGTGTAGTTTATGAGTAGTGCAACGAAATATTACGTTCTGATCGGGTCGATCTTGGTCCTCTCAATAAATACGCTGGCACAAGGTGTTGCAGCGAAAAGCCAGACCGACGACCCAAGAACAAAAGCCGCGTTCGAGGCTACGGTGCGGGCATACGTTTCTCAGAGACGCGAGATAGAGGCACGTATGCCTTCGATATCAAGCGAGGCTTCACCCGAAGCTATCGCGGCACACAAGGCCAACCTGGTCAAGAACATTAAGGCTGCCCGTACGAATGCGAAACAGGGAGAAATATTGACGCCGGCCGCCGCCGAAATGATCGCCCGGATAATTAGATCGAGCTATTCAGACGCGGAACTCGCGGCCCTAAAGACTGAAAATAGCGAGGCAGACACTAAAGGCGTTCAATTAAGGGTCAATGCTGTATATCCCGAAGGCAGGGAGAAGATCGAAATGCCGCCTCGCCTGCTGCTTGCGCTGCCTCAGCTGCCTGATGAGGTTAATTATCACTTCGTCGGCAACAGCCTCATGCTGTTGGACAAGGAAAGCGGGCTGATTCTTGATTTTATGACGGACGCACTTCCATAAATCCGTTTGAAAAGTCGAGGAGTGTTTATGATCAAAGGGAAATTACTATCTTTATTTTTGATTGCTGCGTCGGTATTCGGAGCGTACGCTCAGCAAGCGGCTATCAAAAGCGACGGAGCTCATAACGCCGTTGCCGGTGCCAACCGTACGGTTACTCTGCCGAACGTAGAGGGCTCACTTAAATTTGCCGTGGTTGGCGATACCGGCCGCGGCAGCCGCGTGCAATACGAACTCGGTACTGTAATGGCCGAGTACCAGGAAAAGTTCAAGTATGACACGGTTATCCTCACCGGCGATAACATGTATTACGACCAGAAACCGGAAGACTACGTGAAGAAATTCGAGCTTCCTTATAAAGCCTTGCTCGATCGTGAAGTGAAGTTCTTTGCTTCGCTCGGCAATCACGATGAGCCGATCCAACGCAATTATAAATTCTTTAATATGAATGGGCAGGAGTACTACAAATTCGTCAAAGGCGATGCGTCGTTCTACGCCCTGAATACCGTATATCTCGACAAAAAGCAGCTCGATTGGCTTATTTCGGAACTCGCAAAGGACACGTCGCGGTGGAAGATCGCATTTTTCCATCATCCGCCGTATTCATCCGCCGGCCGTCACGGTTCGGACGAAAAGATCCGTGAAGTTCTCCATCCTCTCTTTGTTAAATACGGCATCGATGTAGTCTTTACCGGTCACGACCATGTTTACGAACGCATCAAGCCGATGGACGGCATCCAGTATTTTGTGTCCGGTGCGGGTGGAAAAATTCGAAAGAATGACCTTAAGGACCGCTCTACGATAACCGCTGCGGGATTCGATACTGACCTGTCGTTCATGATCGTTGAAGTCGTCGGCGACAAA
The DNA here is from genome assembly GCA_023436495.1 of Acidobacteriota bacterium. Lineage (GTDB taxonomy): Bacteria > Acidobacteriota > Blastocatellia > Pyrinomonadales > Pyrinomonadaceae > OLB17. Next base: position 10,920 of record JAEZIT010000110.1, on the reverse strand, counting down.
ATGTATTTTCAAGCGATCTCACGCACCGGAGCAACAGTTGACTCGGGCGTGATCCTCGATCGCACCGCGGACGGTGAACCGAAGGCGATACCCGCAACGCCGGAGGAGGCGGCGCAGACGGCTGGGAATTTAGATTGTCGGATCGATGCGATGCTATGGGCCTTATAAGGCATGACGTTGCTTTCCATAAGGCCTTAATTTAATAAGGGGGATAATGAGGATGTTTGATATTAATAAGAAAATAAGACTCGTTCTTTTCTCAGTGGCAGCGGTTGCGTTCGCGTGCACATCTGCCGTGTATGCACAACAGGTGAGCGATGTGCTGTGGCAGCCGGTCGCGATCGCAGAACGAGATCTCTTTAATGGGCCCGGCGGCACGGCAATGCGGCCGGACACACGACGAGTCTCATTTATCAAAGAGGAATCCGGTGGAAACAACTTAAAGTTCCGCGTCAAAGATGCTTCCGGACGAGAGTGGGTAGCAAAGATCGCCGATGAATCACAGTCGGAAGTGGCCGCGAATCGTTTACTGTGGGCGATCGGATATAAGACCGAGATCGACTATCTGGTTCCCAAACTGACGATACCGACGAAAAAGACCTACAAAAATGTTCGTTTGGAGGCCCGCCCGGCGAATGTGCAGCGCGGCGACCGTTGGGAATGGAAATCGAATCCGTTCGTGGGCACGCCTGAGTTTAATGGTTTGAGGCTCATGATGGCACTGATCAATAATTGGGATTTGAAAGACGACAACACTGCGATCCTCGTCGAAGGCGGCCAGCGACAATTTATCGTCAGCGATCTAGGTTCATCGTTCGGCCGCACGGCCGCGACCAGCCTGCCGATATTGACCAAGATCGGGCGAAGTGTCAGCAACCCGGAGCACTATGCTAAATCGTCTTTCGTTGTGGGTATTTCACCGGACGGGACGCTTGACCTGGCTTATGACGGAAAGCAGGACCATCTGGTAAAAGACATCACTGCAACGGATGCACTTTGGCTTGCGGGATTATTGAAACAGCTGAGTAATAACCAGATCTCGGACGCTTTTCGTGCCGCGAATTACTCACAGGCGGAAGTCATACTGCTTACAGACGCGTTCAAGAATCGTATCGCACAGCTTAGCGCTCTGCAGCCTGCTGCTACGGCCAGCCGCTAAATAGAAGTAAGAGCCAGCCCATCAGGCTGGCTCAATATCATCATGATCAAGAGCAGAATAAAGTACGGTACCAAGACGGCCGCGCCGGGATAATCTTTTGCCAAACGCTGTCCGAAGAATAGAGACGTAATTGCCAACGCGCCGATGATCGAGGCGACAAATATAACAACTGCCGAGCCTGTCAGAAGCAAATAGACAAGGCCGGCCGCTGCGGTAAACCCGGCCGCCAATTCCATAACCGTGATGGTCACCAATAGCAGAGGCACCATTCCGGCGAGAATCGTCTTGGAGAAATGGCCGGTCAGCCATTCGACGTTACCCTTCCAATCAAAAACTTTGTCCAGGCCGGATTGAATGAACAAAATGCTCACGAACAGCGCCGTAAGCAGGACAGGAAGATGTCTCGGCAGTTCCTCCATGTTCATATTTTCAGCGGCCGGCGCGTTTCGCCTTGCTTGAATTCATAAGATCTTCGATAGCGTCGGCGTCCTTCGGGACGGCGGAGGTCAGGTTATAGTTTCCTTCTTCGGTCACCAACACATCGTCCTCGATCCTGATTCCAATGCCGCGGTATTTTGCTGGAGCCGACCGGTCATCGGGCGGTATATAGAGGCCCGGTTCGACGGTCAGAACCATTCCCGGGGCGAACGGCCGGCTGTTCTTTGCGCCCTGATCGGTAAAATAACGGCCCGCATCATGCACGTCGAGCCCTAAATAGTGGCCGACGCCGTGCATATAATATTTCATGTAGGCTTTCTTTTTTATCAGATCAGGCGTTTTGCCTTTCAGCAGGCCGAGCTTTTTCATGCCTTCGGTCAGCAATTCGATCGAAAGTTCCTGCCGGGCCTTTACGGTATTTCCGGTCTTTGTCGCTTCAATGCACTGAAGCTGAACGTCGAGCACAACGTCGTAAACTTCGCGTTGCGCCGGTGTAAATTTGCCGTTGATAGGAAATGTGCGCGTAATGTCTGAAGCGTAGCCCTGATATTCCGCGCCAGCGTCGATCAGGATCAGGTCGCCGTCCTTTAGCGGCATATTGTTCTCGACATAATGCAGGATCGTCGCATTGGCGCCGCCGCCGATGATCGAATTATAAGCCACGCCGCTCGCGCCCTTGTCACGCATATAGGCTTCCATCAGCGATTCGACCTGGTACTCGTTCATGCCGGGTTTGACCGACTGCATTGCGAGGATATGTGCATCGGCGGCAATATCCGCCGCTGTCTGCATCAATTTGACCTCTTCCGGAGTTTTGTGCAGCCGCATTTCGCCGATCATAACCGTCGGGTCAATGATCGTATGCGGCGGATATGCCGTTTTCAAGCGCCGTACTCGCTGTCCGGAAAGATATTGCAGGATCTGCTGATCGAGGGCTTTATCAACGCTGAACCGATAGTATAAAACGTCGTGGCCGTCCAACAGCTTAGGCAGGTCGGCGGCAAATTTTTCGATCGATACCGCCTTGCCCGCCTTGTAATTCTTCATAGCACCTTCGACGCCCTGACGGCGGCCGTACCAGGTCTCCATCTCGACATTCCGCGGCCTAACGTACAGCGTGTATGGAGCCTTTTTGTTCCGCGGATCGATGACGGCGACCGCATCTGGTTCCGGAAAGCCCGTCAGGTAGAGAAAATCAGAGTCCTGACGGAATTTGTATTCGGTGTCGTAGCTCCGAGTCGATTCGTGGGCGGCCGGTATGATGGCGATGGAATTCTCTTCCATCGATTCGATGAATTTTTTAAGCTGTGCTCGCATAACCTTATCCTTACAATGAGTTTAACTTAAACGCCGAAAGTCGCAAAGACCGACAGCGGCCGTTGGCTGGCGGGCGAACTTGAAATACTATAATCTTCTGAGGCCGGCGCAGTCCGATGAGCAACACACCACGATCCCTTAGGATAACCGAAATGTTCCTGTCTATTCAGGGCGAATCGACCCATGCGGGCCGGCCGTGTTCGTTCGTCCGCTTGACGGGATGTCCAATGCGGTGCGTTTGGTGCGACAGCGAATATACGTTCACGGGGGGCGACAGGATCGCGTTCGATGACATCTTCGGCAAGATCGAAGAGTTCGGATGCAACCTGGTCGAGGTCACGGGCGGTGAGCCGCTCGCCCAGAAGAACGTGTTTCCATTTATCGCCGAACTATGTGATCGCGGTTACGAAGTGCTGATCGAGACTGGCGGGTTTCTGTCGACCGAGAATGTCGACCCGCGGGCGTCTGTCATTCTCGATGTTAAATGCCCGGCGTCGGGCGAAGCCGAACGCAATCACTGGCCGAATCTGGAACGATTGCGGCCGGAAAACGACGAGGTGAAGTTTGTCGTCGCCGACCTGAACGATCTGGAATTTGCGAAAGGGATCATCGGCCGGTACGATCTTGAGCGCCAGGCAAAGGCAGTGCTGATCTCGCCGGTGTTCGGCTCGTCAAAACTCGTCGAGATCGCAAAGGCTGTCGCGGGCAGCGGGCTGAACGTGCGTCTGAACCTTCAGCTTCATAAATACATTTGGGGCGCCGACGTTCACGGCGTCTAAGCGAAAAATTAGCAGTTATTTTGGATTTTCATCAATATATGAAACGAATCATCCTGATCACCTTTACTTTGATCTTGTCCGTAATGGCGGCCGCGGGACAGAAGGCCGTTGTGACCCGAACTGTCAGTCCGGCGGCTACGACGCTGGAAGACAAGATAGCGGCCGCCATCGACGGTTTCCAGGGGAAGATCTGGATCTATGCCAAAAACCTTGATACCGGAAAGGAGTTTTCCCTCCGCGGCGATGAACAGGTGCGGACAGCCAGCACCATCAAGCTGCCGATAATGGCCGAAACGTTCAGACAGGTCGCGGAAGGCAGACTCAACTGGACGGATGAACTTGTTGTGTCAAAGGAAAAGAAGGTCGGTGGTTCCGGAATTCTCAGCGAGTTCACCGACGGATCGAAGATCGATCTCAGAACGGCCGTCCACCTGATGATCGTGCTTTCCGACAACACCGCGACAAACCTTGTCCTGGATAAGGTCACGTCGGACGCAGTGAATGATTACATGGCGAAGCTCGGCCTGAACGACACGCTGTCGATGCGAAAGATCGGCGGCGGCGGCGATTCGAAGGCATGGCTTAACGATCAGCGGAACCGACTGTTCGGGCTCGGCCGCTCGTCGCCGAAGGATATGGTGCGTCTGCTTGAAATGATCGAGAAGGGAGAGGTCGTCTCAAAGGACGCGTCCGCGGAAATGATCGCCATCCTCAAACGCCAGCAGTACAAAGACGGCATAGGCCGCGGCGTTTCCGACACAATGCAGGTTGCGTCAAAATCCGGCTCGCTGGACCGCCTGCGGTCCGACGTCGGGATAATCTACACCCGGCGCGGCCGAATAGCGATGGCCATTACGGCCGATGATATGCCGCACACGGGCTACAACCAGGAAAATCCGGGACTGGCGATGATCTGGAAATTGTCGCAGATACTTCAAGACGGGCTTGGTCGGTAAATTACATCCATGTGTGGTCTCTTGCGACCTCACTTGAGGGCTGCTTTGCCGAATCAAGAAAAGCGTTCAGAGTTTGTTATGAGTGATTCAGTGATCGTTTTAGTTTCCGGCGGTATGGATTCGTGCGTAACCGCTGCGATCGCGCATGACAGAACTGACAACGTCGCGTTCCTGCATATTTCTTACGGACAGCGGACAGAGGCTCGCGAGCGGCGGGCCTTCAACGAAATTGCTGACTATTATGCTGTCAAAAAACGCCTCGATGTTTCGATCGAGTATCTTGCGAAGATCGGCGGTTCATCGCTGACAGATTCGCGAATCGAGGTTTCTGAGGCGGATCTGGAATCAAAGGAGATCCCGACGAGTTACGTCCCGTTCCGCAATGCGAATATGTTGTCGATCGCGACGAGCTGGGCCGAAGTGATCGGAGCAGGTGCCATATATATTGGTGCCGTCGCCGAGGATTCGAGCGGGTATCCAGATTGCCGGCCGGAGTTTTATGAGGCATTTCAACGGACCATCGATGCCGGAACCAAACCGGAAACACGAGTAGAGATCGAAACGCCGATCATACATTTGTCCAAAGCGGAGATCGTTCAGAAGGGGATCGAGCTAAATGCTCCGCTTCACTTGACGTGGTCGTGCTACCGCAATGAGGACGTTGCCTGTGGTACATGCGATTCGTGCGTGCTGCGGCTTCGCGGGTTCGAACGTGCTGGGGTTAAAGATCCTATAGCATACGCTACTGCTATTTAGTTCGGATAACTACGTAAACGATCAACGTAAATCGCGCCTAAACGGAATTCGTTCACGTAATTTGTAGTCGATCGCGGCTGATCCTCGTGTCATTTAGATTCCCAAGCGCTGCAAACGCCACGCTCTCGGTTTTGAAAAATTCGTGTGCGATCGCTGCGACGTCGTCGACGGTGACGGCCCGGATCTTGTCGATCGTCTCGCCCACCGGGATGTGTCGGCCATAAAGTATCTCGGAATGAGCAAGCACTGCGGCACGGGCGGCCGAGTCTTCGAGGCTCAGAAGGATCGATGTTTCTGCCTGGCGTTTTGCGAGTTCGAGTTCTTCCTGCCGAATGCCATCCCGGACGACGGACCGAAGCTCTGCGATCGACAGATCCACCACCTCCTCTGCCTGTTCGGGCGACGTGCCGGCAAATATCGAAAAGAACCCGCAATCCCTGAACATTGCGGCGCTGGCGCCGACACTATAGGCGAGCCCATTTACTTCGCGAATGGATTGCCATAGACGGCTCGACATTCCGCCGCCGAGCACATTCGACAGCAGATCGGCGGCATAGCGGCGTTCGTCCAGAGCGGCTACGAACGGCGTCGCAAGGATAAGATGAGCCTGTTCGAGACCGGGATCGTGCCGAAGCAGGATCGGAGCCGCCGTCACGGGCGGCAAATTCGGCCGGGCGGGACCGCTTCCCGTGGGAAAATCAAGCTTTTCAGCCAGGCCGACGATCTGTTCGTGATCGATGTTTCCCGCGGCGGCGATCACTAAATTTCGGGACGAAAATGCGGCGGCGAAGTAGTCTCGAGTAATTTCCGTACCAAAGCTCCGCACCGTCTCCGGCGTCCCGGCGATCGGCAGTCCCAAAGGATGGCCCGGGAAGAATTCGGTGCTGAAGATCTCACCGAGGAATTCTTCGGGCGAATCCTCGACCATCTTCATTTCTTCAATGATCACGCGCTGTTCGCTCTTAAGTTCTTTAGCGTCGAACAGCGGATCTGTCATCAAATCAGCGATCAACGAGAATGCGTCCGACAGTTGGTCGTCGATCACCTTGATCGCGAATCCGACGTCTTCGTGCGTGGTGAATGCCTCGAGGTTGCCGCCAAGGCGGTCCTGTTCGATGGCGATATCCAGTGCGGTGCGGCGAGTTGTGCCCTTAAAAACGGCGTGTTCGATAAAGTGCGAAATGCCGTTCAATTCCACCGGTTCGTTTCGCGACCCGATGCGATAAAAGAACCCAAGCGTGACCGAGCGCACATGGGGCATCCGATCGGTCAGTATCGTCAGTCCGTTGGCTAGGCGTGTTTCTTTGATGTCTTCCTTCATCAGTCGAAAGGAAAGAGATTAGCACGCGGCCGTGGAAAAGAGAATTGCCTATAGATCTTGCGGAAAAGACTGAAGATCCAGCATGACTAAATAAGAAGCCGGTACGCGTGCAAGTTTTCGAATAGGCGATTATTGCAGTCGTACCGGTTCTTTCTGAAATTTTTCAAGAAAACCGTAGCCGAGTTCTGTATGCACATGCATCGCGAGGCCGACGATCTTGTAGGAGAGATCCCTGTAAAGGATCTTATCTTCAAGCATATTTTTCTTTTGCCACGAATTTCACGAATAACACTAACAAGAATGGACACTATTTGTGTTGTCCGTGTAATTCGTGGTTAATTTGAAATTGCGTTGAACAGCAGCGGGAATGTCGCCAGCGACTGGCCGCGGTATTGGGGACGGAAGCCGAAGAGAATTATTTTGCCTTTGCCGATCTCGAATTCCACCAATGCTGCTTTGCCCGCGATCTTTTCGGCACCGAGGGCCCACCCCGAGAGAAGGATCTGTTTCGGGTCTGACGGGTAGCGGGCGATAATGCGGAAGTTGCGGGTCAGTGCCAGCGGGTCGGTCTGGATCTCGAACGCGGGTGAGTCTTCGAACCACGCGATCGACTGCGCGGGCATGCCTTTGGCGATCGGGTGGGTGGTGTCGATTTCGGTATGGAGGATCGAGCCGGGGATGTAGAAGTCCTTGCGGGCGAGGCCTTTCGTTACGTTCTTGACCGGCAAATTGAATTGCTCGATCGCGAACTCCGACGCGCGGTTGAGGAAGACGAGCGTGCCGCCGGCTTCAACAAATATCCTGAGATTTTCAACGCCCTCCTTGCCGACGCCGCCGGTGTATTCCTCGGGCATCGAGCCTTTCGGGTAGCCGTTGAGGATCTGATTGGGCGATTGGTCGGGGAAGATGATAGAGGCTCCAAGCGAATAGGAAAGCTTTGAAATTTCCCGGTTTCTGAGCGAAAAGGTGCGCAATTCCGGGCACGTGTCGTCGCTTCGCCGAATCGTTGGTCTATTGTTCTCAAAAAGGAAGCGCGTCCAACCTTCGTCCATTGACGGATTCTCAGATCGATACAGAAAGGCTCTGTAAAATTGAGGTTCCTTCGCCGGTCCACCGCAGCCCAACTGACTTGGGAAGCTGCGTCCCCATCCCGCACGGCTATGACGAACCCTTTCAGAAATCGGCATGACCTCGATGTTATAAAGCAGCGGTAGCGTATGAGCAGTAACGTCGTAGGGTGCAATCGGCTGGCGATTTTCGTCCAGTAGATCAGGGTATTTCTGCCTCTCAAGGAGTGCCTTTGCGAAGGCTCCATACGGCTGAGCCATATCGATCAACAACACGATCTCGCCGTCCCTGTCAAAATTCGTAATCAACGCTTCCTCGAATTCAACACCACCGCGCGCCAGAATCTCAGGCACATCTTCGTGAGGATATGCGTCCTTTAGGGCGTACGCGAAAATTTCACCCTTTTTCCTCGGCCTAACAGCCTCCTTCCCGATCTCATAAAACCTCGTCAACCACCTCTCCCGATTGTCCGCTGCATGTTTCAGTAAGCTAAACGCTGCGGCGGTCATGTAGTCAGTGATGTTGCGGAGCTTCCATTCGCCGCCTTTCCAGACGGGGCCGAATTTTTCGGATTCGGTTTTGGGGTCGAGGCCGCCGGTGCCGGGTCGGAGGTCTTCGAATTTAACGGTGATCGGCGAAGCGAGGCGTGCGGAGGCTGTTTCGCTAAGAATTCGCACTCCGCCGTGGTAGTGCGAATAAGCGCGTGCCGGGGTCCAAGCGTCGTACGTGGTGTTGGTGGTGATTCCTTCGAGGCCTTTCTTGCGCAGGTCGGCTGCCATCCAATTGCCGAGCTCGGTGTAGCCTTCGACGATCTGTTTGGGTACGTTCGGCTCGACCGGCGGCATATATGGGGGCAGAAACAGGCGGGCGCCGTTGGTGCCCTGCTGGTGGATGTCGTGGACGATCTGCGGGTGCCAGACGTTGTGGATCTTGTCGACCGTCAGCTGCGTCTCGACCTGCGTGAAGGCGTACCAGTCACGGTTGTTATCGTGCCCGACGTATTTGTGATAAAGCTCCGGCGGCGACGTGCCTTCGAACTTTGTCCCGAGCGTTTTGTCGTACCAGTTCTTGACGATATCGACGCCGTCGGGGTTCAGGCTGGGAACGAGCAGGATGATCGTATTATCGAGGATCTTCTTTATCTCGGGTTCGTTGCTGCTGGCTAGCCGATGCGCGATCAGCATGCTCGATAGCGTCGACCCCACTTCGGTCGAGTGTATGCCGCATGTGATAAGGACGATGGTTTTGCCTTCCTTTATAAATCTCCGCGCGTACACTTCGGGCGCGCCGCGTTTCCTGTTGAACAGCCTCGGGTCGGCAAGTTGGTCGTTTATATTCCTGTGATGATCCAGAGTTTTCAGGTTCTCAGGCGAGCTGATCGTCGCGTAAACGAAAGGGGCGCCCATGGTCGACTTACCGATCTCCTGGAACTGCATTCGGTCAGACGCTGCATCGAGCTTCTCGAAATAATCGACCACCTGCGCCCAGCTCGCCAGTTTGCGGTCGTCGCCGGGCGTAAAACCGAGTACTTCTTTCGGCGCGGGCACAGTTTGCGCCGCGGCCGGTATAGAGATCAAAAGAGTTATCACGCATAGACGCAGCGTCCGGAAGGGAAATAAATAGTAGAAACCTTGGAGACGCGGAAATGCGGTCAGCAGGAGGTCGGCCTTGTTCATTTTTATAAGAAGCTCCGTCAGGATTTTGCGGTTAGTGTAGCATGGAAGTGCAAAATGCGTTTCAGGTTCAAACTTTCTGTTCATATTCGTCCGGCCAACGGTCAGCGGCGCACGTTTTGGGACCGTACTGCATCGAATACCCTAAACGACTTGCTTGATTTCGGTACAAGCGGTAAATTAACGCAAGTTTTACTTATCTTTCCCGAGCTAAGAACGCCCGTGCCCCTTCGGGCAGTTGTTACGGATTAACAAACCAGGAGGCCTTTGGATGAAGAATCCATTTTTAGAAAATTTCCGCCCGTATATTCCCGCGAGCGTTACGTATCTGCGCGAGTTGACGCCATTTCCGTTGGCTGTCGGCACCCTGCTCGGGATCATTTTCGGCGCGTCATCGCTTTATCTTGTGCTGAAAACGGGCCTTACGGTCTCGGCATCGATCCCGGTCGCCGTCATCGCTATCACTTTATTCCGCCTGTTATCGAAAATGGGGATGCGCGACGCGACGATCCTCGAGGCAAACGTGATGCAGACCGCGGGCTCGGCCGGCGAATCGATCGCGTTCGGCGTCGGCGTCACGATGCCTGCGATCCTTATTCTCGGGTTTGACCTAGAAATATGGCGAGTAACGCTGGTGGCGGTGCTTGGCGGCCTGTTGGGAATTTTGATGATGATCCCGCTGCGGCGGGCTTTGATCAGGGACCAGCACGGTTTTCTCAAATATCCCGAAGGAACGGCATGCGCACAGGTGCTGATCGCCGGAGCCTCGAAGGAATCGCGTGAGGCCGCGCATGAGGCCGGCGGCGACGCGGCAAGCGATGCCGAGGTTCTTCATCGCGGAAAGATCATCGCGGCGGGCTTCGGGCTCGGGTTCCTGTACAAATCCGTGATGGATGTGTTCAGTGCATGGCATCCGGAGCCGGGCAAAGACCTGCCGGACAATTTCCTGCGCGGCGGTTCGGTGCATCTCGAGAACAATCCTGCCCTTCTGGGCGTCGGGTACATCATCGGGCCGTACATTTCGGCGATCATGCTGGGCGGCGGCGTGCTTTCGTACCTTATCCTGATACCGCTGATCAAATATTTCGGATCGCTGGCGGAATCGCCGCTGGCGCCGGCGGTCGGCACGACGATCGCCAATATGTCGCCGGGACAGATTCGCGGCGAATACATTCTTTATATTGGCGCCGGAGCCGTGACCGCGGCGGGCATCATCTCGCTCGGCCGGTCGCTGCCGACGATCTGGCACGGCCTGAAATCGGGCCTTGCGGACCTTCGCGGCGGAGGCGGGGACGCCAACGGCGATGCTCTTCCGCGAACCGACCAGGACCTGTCGATGAAATGGGTCGTGATCGGCGTTATCGTGCTGCTGGCGGCGATTCTGCTGTCGCCGCAGTTGGGCCTGAGCATTTTTGTCCACCCGGTGGTTTCCATTTTCGGAGCGATCCTGATC
>JAEZIT010000081.1 GCA_023436495.1 Acidobacteriota bacterium | reverse complement strand
AGCTAAAGCTCGGGGCAACTCATAAAACCAAGACAAAAAGGATCCTTTTCCTCACCCACCCTCACTCCCCCACTCCCCTACTCCCCCACTCCCCCACTCCCCTACAAACACAGGGGCGCCGCGATCGCCCCCGACCGCTGCGCCCCTGCCTTTTCCACCAACCTTACTGCGGCTGAAAATCCAGCCCGGTCACGTCATTGGTGACGGTGATCGTCTGCGGATTATACGTCAAGCCCTTTGACCTGACGGAAATGGTCACGACCGTTCCCGCCGGCACATTTTCGAACCGGTAATGCCCGAACGGATTCGTGAACGTCCCGGCCACCGGCCCGGCCGCCGTCGATAGCGTCACATGCGCCGGATACGCGGCACGGCCCAACTCACCGAAGACGCGTCCGCCGACCGAAAAAGCCGCCGCATTCGACACGACATTCAGCCTGTAATTTACGGCCGCCGAATTCGTCCCGTCCGTTACCGTCACGGCGAAATTATACGTTCCGGCCGCGGTCGGAGTACCGCTGACCGACGCGATCGTCGCACCCGTGTTCACCGTTACTCCCGGCGGCAGCGCTCCGCCCGTCTGGCTGTACGTGAAGGACCCGACCTCGGACGTCAGCACCGCATTGTACGGCTGATTTAGCTGCGCGTCAGGCAGAAACGCCACATACGACGCGTTCGATTCAAAAGCGCCGATATCGACCGCCTTGCCGGACGGCCGAGCGGCACCGCGCTGATCGGTCGTGACATTTACCGCCGGATTCGCCGTCCCGCAGCTCGAATCAAGCACGCAATTGTTCGCGGCATTCAGCGCAGGCGAACCCGAAAGCAGCGCGAACGTCATTCCCGTCCCGCCGTAAAACCCCAGCGGCGACAGCAGCGCCGGCTGCCCCTGTATGTCGGACGCGACCCATCCCGTGCTCGTCCCGACCGTGCCGATCAGGTTGTTGCCCATCGAATTGAAAATTCCGGCCGCATCCGGCGAAGGGCTTCCCGTGTTGCCCGCCATGATCGTATTGCGAATATTCGCGTTCAGCGTCGACGTCGATTTGTGCAGCCCGCCGGCCCCGCCGCCCGTCGCGACATTGCCCGCGATCGTCACGTTGTTCATCGTCAGCCCCTGGCCGTTGTAATACAAAGCGCCGCCGTCGCCGCCATTCGCCCGGTTTCCGCCAAAGGTCGTGTTAACGAAATTCAGCGTACCGTTAGCCTGTATCCCGCCGCCGCCCGTCAGCGTCGAAGCGGACGTATTACCCGTCACGCTGGAATTGATCATCGTCAGCGTCGAACCCGAGAAATTCTGCATCCCGCCGCCCGCGCCGCTCGCGCTGTTGTTCGTGATCTCACAGTTTATGTACGTCGTCGTAGCGTTGCCGGCATGGTTCGTCGCGCCGCCGTTCGCCGCCGTATTGCCCGTCAACACCACGTGCGACAGCGTCAGAACGCCGCCGTTGTTATAGATCGCGCCCGCGCGGCCCGTATTCGCCGCCCCGACGCCGTTGCCGCCGGTGAATTTTATGTTCGCGATGGTCGTCACGGCCCCGAGGCTGTTCGTGAAAATTCGGCTCGCGCCGTTGCCGCTGATCGTCAGCCGGTCGGCGCCCGTTCCGGTGATCGAAAGCGAACCCGCGTTCGCGATCACGATCTCGGTTCCGGCCAGGGTGATCGTCTGCGGATCGGCAAAAATTGCCGCGTCGAACACAATATTGTCATTATCAGCGGTCCCGTTTGCCGCCATGACCGCCTCCCGCAGCGAACAATCAGCATCGCACGCGCCATCGTTCGTATCCGCCACCTTCGTGACCGTGTAAGTCGCTGCACTGGCCGACACCGCCATGCACAAAAAAAGGCCCATGCTCACAAGCAAGGCTCTCCGTTTCGTCATACGATTCCTCCTCAGGTCTAATTTGTTAATGAAAGGAATGCCGAACCGCGGTATTACAGGATCAGGTGAAAACGGTCAGTGAGAGCGCTCACACCCGCTGCGATTCGATAAATTGAAATTGCTTCGGGGAATCATAAACCCAAAACGCCGCCGAAATCAAGACTTTTTTGAATTGGTAAGGCCGGAGCAGTGCGCCTAAGGCAGGACATAGAGCGCGACCGCAAGAAAATGGAACACGCTGCCCGCGAGGACGAACACGTGCCAGATGGCATGATGATGCCGGATGCTGTGCCAGCCGAAGAAGATTACGCCGATCGAATAGCTGAGCCCGCCCGCGACCACCAGCGCCAGCGGCCCGAACCCCAACGCCAGGTACAGCGGCTGTACCGCGACCAGCCCGATCCAGCCCATCGCCAGGTACGACACGACACCCGCCGCCGAAAACCGCCCGCGAAATATGATCTTCATCGCGATCCCAAACGCCGCGAACGCCCACACGAACGCCGCGAGCCCGATCCCGACCCCACCGCGCAGCACCACCAGCGCGAACGGCGTATAGCTGCCCGCGATCAGCAGATATATACAGCAATGATCGATCAATTGGAGCCTTTGTTTGAGTTTCGGCTCGGTACAGCCGTGATAACAGGTAGATGCCGCGTAGAGAATAACGAGCGACGCTCCGTAAACCACGCTGCTCGCAATATGCCAACCGTCCCCGTGAAGCACAGCCAGCGTCACCAGAAAAATCAGCCCCGCAACGCTGAGCAGCAGCCCGAACCCATGCGTCAGCAGGTTCGCGACCTCTTCTACACTCAGCTTTTCTCGTTCGACAGCGGCCATTTTAGCGAAAACCGATGCGCTATATTACGCTCTATCCGGCCTCTAAAGCAACAATTCATTATGCCGCGCGGACTATTCGTTCAAATCGCATCGCGTCGTCCGTCATTTCGTTGTTATTGAAAAAGACGTACGACAGCCGGTCGTCCGGCAGCAGCGATACAAGCTCTTCCAACTCGCCCTCCTCGTATTTATAACGCCATCCGCCGATCCCATGCAGCCTGTAATAACACCGCTCCGGCGTCACGGTCGGCCGCACGAACGGATCGACGACGTGCCAGAGATCCAGATCGCGGCAGATCTTCGCGATCACCTTGTCGTCCCAAGGCCCGCGCGGCTCCCAGCAGAAATTTCGCTCGCCGCGTTTTGCCTTCTTAAAGAACGCTCGCAAGTTCTTGATATTTTCGTCCGTCTGCCTGAATTTCGCGGGGCATTGAAACAGTATCGTCTTCGCCCGCAGAGCGTCAGCGCACGCCAAGGTAGTCTCCAGAGCTTCCTGTACGATATCGGTCGGCCTGAAAAACCCCGCCTCTTCGGCTTCCTGTTCGGTCAGGCTCTTTTTCAGACGGCGGTATGTGGGGCTTGTGGATTCGTGTGTGATCAGCTGCCACGCCTTCAGCGTGAACTCAAAATCGTCCGGCACCTGCGAACGCCACGCTTCGAGCGTTTTGATCTGAGGCGGTTGATAGAAAGTGTGCTGGACCTCGACGCAGGACAGCATCTCGACATATGCCTCCTTCGTATATCGAAACCCGCATGTTCCAACCTTGACGGCCTTGCTCATATTCCCTAAAACTTATCACATTACAATTCCATATTGGGCTGGTAAAATGGCTCTATCATGAAACTTTCCGGCAACACCGTACTTATCACCGGCGGCTCGAACGGCATCGGCTTTGCACTCGCGGAACGATTCGCCTCCCGTGAAAACACCGTAATAATCTGCGGCCGGCGTGCCGGTAAACTCGAAGAGGCAAAAGGCCGGCTTCCGGGGTTGAGAACCGTCGTCTGCGATGTTTCCTCCGCTGCGGAACGCGAGGATCTTTTCCGCCGTGTCACCACCGATTTCCCGGACGTGAACGTACTGGTAAACAACGCGGGAATTCAACGACGGCTCGACCTAACCGAAACCGAGCTGTGGGATGAAACGCGTTCCGAGATCGCGACGAATCTTGACGCCCCGATCCATCTTGCTCGGCTGTTCTTCAAACATCTCGCCGCTCAACCTTCGCCCGCAATTCTCAACGTCACATCGGGATTGTCCTTTGTGCCGCTGGCAAATGTGCCCGTATATTGCGCGACAAAGGCAGCGCTTCATTCATTCACATTATCGCTGCGGCGGCAGCTTTCCGATTCGCCGATCGAGGTTGTTGAGGTTATCCCGCCCGCTGTGGACACGGACCTCGGCGGCCCGGGTCTGCACACATTCGGTGTGAACGTGGACGAATTCGCCGATGCCGTTTTCGAGGGGCTCGAATCCGGCGATACCGAGATCGCATACGGCACGGCACTCACGGCGAGCAAGGCATCGCCTGATGAGCGGGCACGCATATTTGATTTTCTGAACGGCGCCGCTTAAATGACCGCTTCTAAAACTCCGAGTCGCTCGTTGCGCGCTCGCGCCTTGCGACGCCGCTCGCGTACGCGGCTTCCTCGACCTCACGCGCGACGGCTTCGCCGACGCGACGGTCGAATACGGATGGGATGATATAGTCCGGATGCAGCTCGTCATCGGCAATTATCCCAGCGATCGCATTTGCGGCCGCAAGTTTCATTGCCTCATTGATCCGCGAAGCACGGCAATTCAGAGCCCCGCGAAAGATACCCGGAAAACAAAGTACATTATTGATCTGATTTGGGTAATCGGAACGGCCGGTCGCCATCACCGCGACATGCTCCGCCGCGTCCTCGGGCATTATCTCCGGCACCGGGTTCGCCATCGCGAATACGATCGGGTCCTTCGCCATCGCCTTCAAGTCTTCCACCGTTATCACTCCCGGCGCCGACAATCCGAAGAAAACGTCCGCATTTTTAATCACGTCATGGACCGTACCCTTTTCCTTGTCGGGGTTCGTGTTGCGCGCGTACCAATCCTTGACCCAGTTCATATGCTCGGTCCGGCCTTCGTACAACGCGCCGGTCTGGTCGCATCCGATTATGTTTTTCACACCCGCTGCCATCACGATCTTCGAACACGCGACACCCGCGGCGCCGACCCCGTTCACGACGACCTTGATGTCTTCCATCTTCTTGCCGACGATCTTTAGCGCATTGATCAATGCGGCAAGAACAACGACGGCCGTTCCATGCTGATCGTCGTGAAACACCGGAATATCAAGCTCTTCCTTCAGGCGCTCCTCGATCTCGAAGCACCTCGGTGCCGAAATGTCCTCCAGGTTAACTCCGCCGAATGCAACGGAAATATTCTTGATCGTCTGAACGATCTCGTGCGGGTCCTTCGTATTCAGGCATATCGGGAACGCGTCCACGCCGCCGAATTCCTTGAATAACTGCGCCTTGCCTTCCATTACCGGCATGGCCGCCGCCGGCCCGATGTCGCCGAGGCCAAGCACGGCGGTCCCGTCGGACACAACTGCAACTGTGTTCTTCTTGATCGTCAGGTTAAAAGCCTTTTCCGGGTCCTGATGAATGGCCTCGCAGACACGCGCGACGCCCGGCGTATATGCCATTGACAGGTCCGATCGCGTCTTCAGCGGCACCTTCGATGTGATTTCGATCTTGCCGCCGAGGTGCATCAAAAACGTCCGGTCCGATACGTTTACGACCTCAACGCCGTCGATGTCGCGCAGCGAACCGACGATCTCTTCATCGTGTTTTTCCGACGAAGCGTTCACCGTCAGGTCGCGGATCAGGAAATCCTTGCCGACGCTAACGATGTCGATGCCTTCGATATCGCCGCCCGCGCGCCCGATCGCCGTTGTTATCTCGCCGAGTTTTCCGGGAGCATTCTGTATTCGTACACGGAGAGTTAAGCTATAACTTGCGTTTGGAGTAGGTATATTAGTCACAACAATTCCTTATTGAAAAATTATGACCAATTAAACAGCGTTCGTAAAGCGGCTGCAGGGCGCCTCTAGACGATCGGCCGGATTAGCCCGCGATATAAACCCAGCACCTCGACCTTGTCCGCGGGCAGTCTTATCGCCTCGAAATCCGCCGCGGCGGCCTTGAGCTCGACACTTGCCCCGGACCGGAAATAATGCCGCAGCAGAAGTTCCTTCTTCTTAACCAAAGCCGCAACGATCGATCCGTCGCGCGAAAACGGCCCTCGTTCGATCAGCACAATATCGCCTTCGCTAATACCCCGATCCGCCATCGAACCATCCGTCACGCGCAACGCCGCCAAGTTTTGCACCGGCACATCACCGAGCAAGAATGCAGGCAGAGTAAAAGCCGGCGTGCCGGCGCCGTCGCTTCCAGAAGTGCGCAGCCATTCAATAGTCGGCGCCGATTCGACTGCGGGCTGCACCGCCGCGACCTCGAGCTTCGATTTCCCATTTATCCACCTGCGAACCAGCAGGCCTTGGTCTTCGAGCGCGCGTAAGTGCTTGGCGACCCCTGATTTTGAGGACACTTGTAAATGCCGAGCGATCAGCGTGTAAGACGGCATGCAGCCGTGGGTTGATGCATA
This sequence comes from Acidobacteriota bacterium, assembly GCA_023436495.1. GTDB lineage: Bacteria > Acidobacteriota > Blastocatellia > Pyrinomonadales > Pyrinomonadaceae > OLB17. Next base: position 20,795 of record JAEZIT010000081.1, on the reverse strand, counting down.
TCGCCGGATGAAGTCGAGGACCTCACGCTGGCGTCGGGTTCGGGTCTGCATTTGGAGAGCATTGTACACACACTCGCCGTTCGCGTTCAAATTAAATCCGGTTTGGGCAAATCTGATATAATTGAGGTAGATATAACCGGAGGTTTGATCGGCTATCAGCAATAATATCCATGGCTTTACGCAAGGCCTGAAACACAACCAGCTAAAGCGGATCGAGCGCCTTGCATCGCGCCGCGTTGCACCGCAGCAGATCGTTTCGCCGGAGCTTGCGCGGCAAATGTCCGAGCTGTCGCACGAAACGGGCCGCCAGGTCGGAGTGCTGATCAATCGCAAAGGACAGGTCGAATACGTGATGGTCGGTGACGCCAAGCGGATCGAAATGCCCGATTTCGGGCGTTCGCGTGTGTCGGCCGACCGTTTCCGCGGCCTCAGATGCGTGCACACGCACTTGCAGAGCGAAAAACTGACACAAGATGACCTTACGGACTTGGCCCTGCTCCGCCTCGACCTGATGTCGATCGTCCAAGTCGATGATAAAAGCGGCCTCCCGGGCCTTGTGTATTCCGCGCACCTTGTACCGACGACCGCCGAGAGGCTCGAAGCCGATGGTGATTCGCTGCCGTATGAATTCCTGGAACCGACGATCCCCGCGCATCTCGATACGGATTTCATCTCGCTCGTTAATTCGCTTGAGAATGAGATGGCGCGGATCCGCCGCACCGCACGGAGCCGGCAGACCAACCGCGACCGTGTAATACTTGTCGGCGCGACCACCGGCTATCTTTCGGATGCCGAAGAATCCCTTGAAGAACTCGAAGAGCTGGCTGCCGCCGCGGATGTTGTCGTGCTCGACACGATCCTGCAGCGCCGCCAGAAGATCGATCCCAAGACAGTACTCGGCAAAGGCAAGCTCGACGATCTGCTGATTCGCTCGATGCGGCTCGGTGCCGACATGATCGTATTCGACACTGAATTGACGCCGGCGCAGGTGCGCTCGATCTCCGAAGCGACCGACCTTAAGGTTATCGACCGCCCGCAGCTCATACTCGACATTTTCGCCCAGCGCGCACAATCACGCGAAGGCAAGCTGCAGGTCGAGCTTGCTCAGTTGAAATATCTTCTTCCGAGGCTGGTGATAGGCCAGAATTCGGCATTCTCGCGGCTCGCCGGCGGCATCGGCGGACGCGGGCCGGGCGAAACAAAGCTCGAAACCGATCGCCGCCGCGTTCGCGACCGCATTTCACAGCTCGAAAAACAGGTCGAAAGCCTCCGCCATCAACGGCAAGAGCGCCGAAAGACCCGCATTCAGAAAAATCTGCCGATAATTTCGCTCGTCGGCTACACCAACGCCGGAAAATCGACGCTGCTCAATTCGTTGACGCAGAGCGATGTTTACGCGGAAAAGAAGATGTTCGCAACGCTCGACCCGACCTCGCGAAAACTTCGCCTGCCGGTCGAACAGGAAGTGATCATCAATGACACGGTCGGTTTTATCCGCGACCTGCCCGACGCACTCGTTACGGCATTTCGCGCCACGCTTGAGGAGATCTCCGACAGTGACCTTCTCGTCCACGTCGTCGATGCCTCGAACCCGCGCGTGCTCCAGCAAATTGACTCGGTGGAGAAGATCCTTAATGAACTGGAGCTGAGCCGCATCCCGCAGATAGTTGTCTTGAACAAGGCCGACCTGCTTGATGAAGCGTCGATCGAATCGCTGCGCCGGCAGATATCGCTTGACAATAATAGGGACTCCGTGGCAATTTCAGCTATCCGACGCGAAACTCTAAAACCACTTGTCGACACGATCGGCACCGCTATCGGCAAGCCAACAGAGGCCGAAGGCCGTTTCGTGACCGGCAGCTGAATCGTTTACTGACATCAAATGAGCAAGCGCATTCAAGATCTGACATCGCCGCTTTCACGTTGGCGAAACGCCGTCTGGGACAAGGTTTCCGGCCCGTTCGAGCGTTTGAGCAGCGATCAGCAGTTCTGGCTCGGATTTACCTTCCTGTGCCTGGTAACGACGCTTCTTATCAATAACCCGATCTGGCGAAATGTCGGCGATCAAACGCTCAAAGAAGGCGATATCGCTCGCGAAAGCATCGTCTCTCCCGCCGACATCTATTTTGTCGATACCGAAGAAACCGAACGTATACGGGAAACCGCCAAGGAATCCGTGCGTCCCATCTTTGTAGTCGATTCGCGCCGCGCCGACGATGCCGTTCAGAGTTTTCGTTCCGCTTGGGAAAACCTTCAAAGAAAGATCGAGCCGGGTGATTTTAACGCACGCGCGAATACGAATGCCCGTTCGGAAACGATCTGGACCGGCGCCGGCGGGGCCGAGGCCGCAAAGGTTTTCGCTTCTCGAAGGTTCAGCAATAATGAGCTTGACGCGGTAACGCGCGTGCTCCGCGATAATGCCTCGGGTTCGATCTACGGCGATCAGGACAAGGACAATTTCGGGACTGAGATCATGGTGATCGACCGCCAGCGGCCCAATCAGCAATCGGTCGTGCAGCTTCCCGAATCGACGATGACTGCCCTCTCCGCGGCCCGTGCCGGCCTGCTCGAAGGGCTTCGGCAGATCCGCAGCCTATCGCCCGCGGAAGTCGAGGCGTTCAACGCCGCACTTGCGCCGCTCGTTCAGCCAAGCGTCGTCTTTGACGCAGTCGCCACCGCAAACGCACGCCAGGCGATCGCCGATAGCGTCCAGCCCGTCACGATCTCGCTGAAACGCGGGCAGAAGATCGTCGGTGAAGGTGATATCATCACGCCGCCGATCGTGTCACAGCTAGCAGCGATCCGTAATTACAGCACCTCGACGCGGCAGCTTAATCGCTTCGCCGGCCTTTTATTCCTTATCGCCGGACTGTTCTGGGCAAGCTGGAAATTCATTCAGCATCGCGGCATCGTTCCGCGGCTTGCGCTCACGGCCGAAAAGACGTTCGCCCTTTTCGGTTTCATCGTTCTCGTCCAGACTATCATTATGGCCGTGTTTTTCCGCCTTGCGGACTTTACGGCGGCACAGAATGTGAAGGCCCCGTTCAACGATCCGTCCATATGGGCATTCGCCATACCGTTTGCGATGGGCAGCTTGCTGATGACGCTTCTGGCCGACCGGCCGACCGCATTCTTTACCGGATTGCTCACGGCGCTTATCGCCGGCCTTCTCGCTCCGCGCGGCCTTGAATTTGCGATATTTGCTTCTATTGCTTCGTCCGTAGCCGTTTACGGAATCGGCCGCTACCGCAGCCGCCAGACCGTCACGATCGCCGGCAGCCTGGTCGGAATTGCGGCCGCAGGGCTCGCGATCACCATGATCGCCTATACGCAGCAGCCGTTCATTATGAACACCGTGCTGCTCGCGGTCGGCTGCGGCCTCGTCAGCGGCATGGCCACCGCGGCGATCACGGCCGTGTTTCTGCCTATCTGCGAATCGTTGTTCGGAATATTGACCGATGTAAAACTGCTGGAATTATCCAATGCCGATCTTCCGATACTCGGCCAATTGGCACTGCGCGCGCCGGGAACGAACCAGCATTCGCATGCCGTCGGCCAGCTTGCCGAAGAGGCATGCCGCGTTGTCGGAGCCAATGGCCTGCTCGCACGCATCGGCGCCCTCTATCACGACATCGGGAAGACCGCCGCTCCGGAACATTTCGTCGAAAATCAGACGGGCAAAAACCCGCACGACCGCCTGAAACCGGCACAAAGCGCAAAGATCATCATCAGTCACGTCACCTACGGCATCAAGCTCGGCAAGGAACTCGGGCTGCCCGCCCGCATCGTCGATTTCATCCCGCAGCACCACGGCACGCGTACGCTGCACTATTTCCTGAAGAAAGCACAGGCCGAGGCGCGTTCCGCCGAGCCGGTATCCGAGAATGAATTCCGCTATCCCGGCCCCAAACCGCAGTTTAAGGAAGCCGCGATAATGATGATCGCCGACAGCTGCGAGGCCGGCGCGCGGTCGCTGGCCGAACCGACACCCGAAAACGTCCGTTTCATCGTCACAAAGATCATCGATGCCATCCTGAGCGACGACCAGCTCGACGAATGCGACTTGACGCTTCGCGAATTGACACAGATCCGCGAATCGATGATCAAATCGCTCGTCGCCATTTATCATTCGCGCGTCGATTATCCCGGCTATGTCCCGCCATCTTCGTCGCCGAAGATCACGGTCCCGCCCGGACTGCTGGACAGCGAAGAGCGCGGCACGAAGTTCGTCAACCCGGCCGATATCCCCGTCAGCAAAGGCGGCGAGATCGAGGACGAAGCCTTCGTCCACCCGCACGACGGCGAGAAAGCCGAAAAGGCCGCGAAATGATCAGATCCTGTCGAATCCTGCTTTTAGTTTTGAATATGTAGAGGAGAGCGATTCAGGCACCGTGCGCGTCTGTCCTATCGCCGTCATGAAGTTCACGTCGCCGACCCATCGCGGCAGCATGTGCATGTGAAAATGGTCCGCGACGCCTGCCCCCGCCGCCTTTCCCAGGTTCATTCCTATATTGAAACCGTCCGGGTGATAGGCTTCGCGAAGGATGGTCTGCGAATGTCTGAGAAGTTCCATCATTTCGGCCGTCGTCGCCGAATCAGCCGCGTCGATATCCGAAATATGCTCGTACGGAATGACCATGAGGTGCCCCGTGCCGTACGGATAGACATTCAGGATGACAAAATTAAACTCGGCACGTTTGAGGATAAATTTCTCCTCATCCGATGCCGAGTCTTCAAGAATTCTGCAGAAAACGCACTTACGGGAATTAACCTCCGTCTGCGGTTCGCTGCCGGTTATGTAATCATATCGCCAGGGAGTCCACAATATGTCCACAGCCCGTTCCTTTAATTCTCTGAATTAATAAGTTCCTTCAGTTCCTTTCCGGGCTTGAAATAAGCGACGCGCTTTGCCGGAATGTCTACTGCCGCACCTGTCTTCGGATTCCGTCCCTTTCTCGAATTACGCTCGCGGACGCGGAAACTGCCGAAACCGCGCAACTCGATCTTTTCCCCTTTGTTAAGTGTGCCGATGATGCTGTCGAAGATTATTTCGACCAACTGTTCGGCATCCTTTTTGGTCATGTCGGCTTCCTTGGCGACTTTTTCAACGAGATCCGCTTTTGTCATTTCGTTTTTCCCCTAAGTGCCCAATAAACAAGGGCTATTGCAAATATTATACAATATGATTCAAAGCTTTACGCCGATTGTTTTTCAGATTCCTCGCCATTTGAAGTGTCGTCCGCCTTCTGCTCCGCCGGCTCGGTTTCCGCGACGGCCGGTTCGGCCGCTTCTTCCGCTGCCGGAGTTTCAGCCGTTTCCGCTTCCGGGGCCGCCGCAGTTTCTTCGGCAGCAGGTGCCTCTGCCGGCGCTTCCGCCGCCGGTGCTTCAGTAGCTTCTTCCGCAGGAGCCTCGGCTGTCGCTTCGGCCGTCGGCTCTTCCTTCGTCGTTTCGGCTGCCGGTTCTTCCTCGGCAGCCTTTCCGAATTTCAGGTTAGCAAGTTCGCCGAGCGATGCCATACCGCCCTTCGCTTCGCTCGTATACATTCGGGTATCCACGACCGGTTCGTCTTCCTTGCCGACTGCGCGGTGCGACAATCCGATCTTCTGATCTTCGTGCTCGATACGCAGGATCTTGAAATCCATTTCCTGACCAAGTTCTGCGACCTGTTCCGGCCGTTCGATACGTTCGTCCGAAAGCTCCGAAATGTGGCACAGGCCTTCCAGGCCCTCGCCCAATTCAACAAATACGCCGAAGCTCGTAAACCGCGTTACCTTCCCGCGGACGATGTCGCCCGGCTTGTGCGTCGCAGCAAATCCTTCCCACGCACTCGGCATCAGGTCCTTCATCGACAGCGAAAGGCGTTGTCCAGCCTTGTCGATGTTCGTGACGATCGCGTCGACTTCCTGGTCCTTCTTCAGGATCTCCTTCGGATGCTTGACCTTGCGTGCCCACGTGATGTCCGAGACGTGCACGAGGCCGTCAATTCCTTCTTCGAGCTCAACGAACGCACCGAAATCCGTCAGATTGCGGACACGGCCGTGGATCTTCGAACCGACAGGATAACGTTCTTCGACGTGGTCCCACGGATTTTCCTGGAACTGCTTCATCCCGAGGCTGATCCGCTTCTCGACCGTGTCAACGCCGAGAACCTGCACCTCGACCTCGTCGCCTTTCTTGAAGAGCTTTTTCGGGCTCTGCGAACGCTTCGACCACGATATTTCCGAAACGTGGACCAAGCCCTCAACGCCCGGCTCGAGTTCTACGAAAACTCCGTATTCCGTAACTGACGAAACCTTGCCGTTGACCTTCGAATTGACCGGATAAACTTCAATGACGGTCGACCACGGGTCCGGCAAAAGCTGTTTGTATCCGAGCGAGATCTTCTCTTTTTCGCGGTCGAGCTTCAGGACCTTTACCTGTAGATGCTCGCCGACCTTGAACTGGTCGCTTGGGTGGTGAAGCCTTCCCCAAGACATGTCCGTCACGTGCAGAAGCCCGTCAATGCCGCCAATGTCCACGAATGCGCCGTATTCCGTAAGGTTCTTGATCGTACCTTCGACCACGTAGCCGACGTCGATGTTGCTTAGCGTCTCGTTCTTCTGGTGGCTCATCACTTCGTCTGTGATGACCTTGCGCGAAAGGACGATGTTGTTGCGGCGGCGGCTGAATTTTACGATCTTCGCTTCGATGTCCTGGCCGATATAAGAATCGAGGCCGCGGATCGGCCGCGAATCGATCTGCGATCCGGGAAGGAACGCTTCGATTCCGTCCAGGTCAACCTTCAAGCCGCCCTTCGTCTTGTCCGTGATGCGGCCTTTAACAGTCTTGCCTTCGTTATACGCGGCCTCGACCTCTGTCCACGCCTTGCGCGACAGTGCGTCGGTACGCGAGAGAACCGGCGGAGCGTCCCCGGAATGGATGCTGCGGATCACGACCTCGACCGTATCGCCGACGTTGATCGTCGGTTCGCCGTCCGGGCCCATGAATTCTTCGATCGCAACAACGCCTTCGGACTTGTATCCGAAATCGACGAGCACGCCGCGTTCCGAGATCCCGACGACCTTGCCCTCGACCAGTTCGCCCGAATGGTACGTCGTCTGTTCCGCCTCGAACTGCTCCAGGATCGCGCCGAAATCGATATCGCCGCTGTTCTGATTCTCTTCCGCTGCCGCTTCTGCTGCCTTCACTTCATCCGTTGCGGCTGCGTTCTCTGCATTTGACTGTTTAATGACCGACTCTTCACCGTTCTGCGTTTCGCCGGTCTCGTTGTTAACCTGATTTGCCATTTAAATCTGCTTGACGTCCTTTATTTAATTTTAGCCGAATATTCCACGCGAATACCGGCCGTGAATTTTGCGATGTTTTTATTACCTTTGCGAATGGTCCTCTCTCTGTCGGCTCCTGCTTGTGTCTTTTTGATGCGGAATACAAGATGTGAGAAGGGCATTATTTTCTGCGTCGCCTCCGGACAAATTCGCCTGTCGTGATAAAACTAAAATTTACACGCGCATAGCGTTTTATGTCAAGACTTGAGCGCGCAAAAGGCTTGAATTACCTATATTTGCTTCTTTTTGCCATCGCACACGGAAACGCCCTTTCGGGTACCGTCCCGAAAGGGCGTCTATTTCCCGCCTGGCTGTTCCCTCTACATCCGTGTAATAACGTCCGCCAGCGAACCAACGCCGCTCAGTTTTTCCATCTCTTCCTTTGCCTGGTTCGTCGTGCTCTGTATGCCCGCAAGCCGCAGCCGGAATTCATCCGGATTGGTCGATCCGCGAAGCGCTTCTTCAAGCGTGATCAGGCCCGATTGATACAGGTAGAACAGCGATTGGTCGAACGTCTGCATTCCGTATTGCGACGTGCCCGCCGCTATGGCATCGCGGATCGACATGGTCTTGTCTTCGTGCAGGATACAATCGCGTATCAGCGGCGTCGATATCAATACCTCGACCGCCGGAACGCGCCCGCCGGCTGCCGTCGACCGCATCAGGCGCTGCGAAACGACAGCTTTTAAAAGCCCGGCCAACTGGATTCGTATGGATTTCTGCTGATACGGCGGAAATGCTGAAATGATACGAGTTAACGTCTCCGACGCATCCAGCGTATGCAGCGTCGAAAGCACCAGGTGCCCCGTCTCGGCCGCCACCAAAGCCGTCTCGATCGTCTCGAGGTCACGCATTTCGCCGACCAATATCACGTCCGGGTCCTGACGCAAACTGCCGCGCAAGGCTTCTGCAAAATTCCTTGTATCGACGTCCACTTCGCGCTGTGTGATATAAGAACGTTTGTCGCGATGCAGGAATTCGATCGGGTCTTCGATCGTGACGATGTGCGAATTCCGTGTCTTGTTTATATGATCGACCACCGCCGCAAGCGTCGTCGATTTACCCGAACCCGTCGTTCCGGTAACCAATATCAACCCGCGCTGTTCGTCCGCGATCGTCGAGAGGATCGGCGGCAGCCCCAGTTCCGTAAAATCGCGTATGTCGTCCGAAATGACGCGCGCGACGATGCCGATGGAATTCCTTTGTTGAAAGATATTTACGCGGAATCGCCCCAAACCGGTCACGCCATAGCCGATATCGACCTCAAAAACCTCTTTGAAATGCTGTTTTTGACGATTCGACATCATCGCGAACGCCATTTCAAGCGTTTCGTCCTGCGACAGACGGGTCGCGCCGGATAGCGGCTTCAGTTCGCCGTGAACGCGAATGACAGGAAAAGAGCCCGCCCGAAGATGAAGGTCGGATGCCCCAAAACTTATTGCCATGCGCAATAGATCGTCGATTCTGTTCGGCATAAATTCTGAATGACTCGAAGGGCGACGGCCGCAGGTGCCAGTGGGATTGATTAACAGCGATAAACCGCCGTAAACAAGTTTACTTGCTTCAAGGCCTGCAGGTCAAACATTTTTTTGAATATACCGCATCCAATTTACCGCGCGCGGCTGGTCCGTGTTGGGGCGATCGCATTATTAAGGTCTTGGTCCGCCATTGTTGAACCCGCTGCACATCTTTGAACTTTCACACTGGAACCTTGTAGAATCTATCTTTTACGGCTTCGGTGAAATAATGAACAAGGCAGGCTCGATCATTTCGGCATATCCCTCGGCGGCCATACCCGGCGGCGAGATCTCTATTGAATGCAGCGGTTTTTCGGCCGGTTACGGCAATGATTACGGCTGCCTGTTCAACGGCGAGGCGGGAACACTTGTTGGAGCGTCTTCTCGCCGGGTCGTTGCGATCGTCCCAGAACACCAATTCGACCCGAAAGGCGAGATCGTGCTGTCCAGCGGCGGCGAGATAAGCGATGCATTCCCGATCACGCTCGGTGCCAAGCTCACATCCGACATGCACATCGTCGCCAATCCGGTCGTTGACCCGAAGGACGATTCGATCATCCTTACGGTTTCCGGCTCGCGCGGCCAGCATCTTGATGCCACTCTTTTCAGGCTCGAATCGGACGGCTACGTGCACCGAATGCGTGTCGATGTTCTGAATCCGACGGGCCTTGCTTTCGATCCCGATGGAAACCTTTACGTCTCGAACCGCGCAGAAGGCGAGGTTTACCGCATTTCTGGCGAAGACGAGATCGAAGCGGTGATCGGCGGTTTCGGAATTGCGACGGGTATTGCGTTCGACAGCTACGGCGTTCTATACGTCGGCGACCGCAGCGGCACGATCTACCGCATTCCGGACGAAGGCCGTGCCGAAACGTTCGCCGTGCTCGAACCGTCCGTCGCTGCCTATCACCTCGCGTTCGGCCCCGACGGCGTTCTTTACGTCACCGCGCCGGGCCTGGCAAGCTACGACAGCGTCTATGCCGTCCACGAAGACGGCTCCGTCAGCAGCCATTTCCGCGGCTTCGGCCGACCGCAGGGCCTCGCCTTCGATACCGACGGAAATCTCTACGTCGCCGCTTGTTATCACGGCAAACACGGCATCGCGCGCATTTCCGCCGACGGATCCTCCGCAGAGACCGTCGTCGCCGGCGGCAATATTGTCGGGCTTTGTTTCTCGCGGCAAGGCGAAATGATCGTCGCTACGCGCGATACGGCGTATTCGCTGCCTCTCGGCATCTACGGAACGCTTCTAACTTGATCTAAGCGACGAATTTATACCCGAGCCCGTGAACAGTCTGGATATAGTTCGGATGTTTCGGATTTTCCTCGAGCTTTTGCCTAAGCCATGCAATATGGACGTCCACCGTCCGCGTCGTCGGCATCGCGTCGTAACCCCAGACCGCGTCCAGCAGGTTATCCCGCGAATGAACTTGTCCGCGGTTGTTTATCAGGTACTGCAGCAGCTTGAATTCCATCGCCGACAGGTCGACCGCCGTCGGCCCGCGCCGGACTTCCGCACGCTTGAAATCAACGGCAATGTCGCCGAAACGGAAATGATCGCCGTTCGAGCTCGCCGCCGCAGGAGCCCGTCGAAGCAGCGCTTCGATCCGCGCCAGCAATTCGATCACCTCGAACGGCTTCGTCAAATAATCGTCTGCGCCCAATTTGAGCCCCAGTACCTTGTCGATCGTCTCGCCTTTCGCCGTCAACATCAGCACAGGCGTCGAATTTCCCGCTCGCCTCAGGTCGCGGCAAATGTCATAACCGCTCATCCCCGGCAGCATCACGTCCAGAATGATCGCGTCGAACGCCTCGCCCAGCGCCGATTTGAGGCCCGCGGTGCCGTCTGTTTCCGAACGTACCGAAAAGCCTTCGCTTCTCAGCCGGTCGGTCAGCGTCATCACCAATCCTTCTTCGTCTTCGATCAGCAGGATCTTCATACCGGGATCTCGATCGTGAACTTGCTTCCGCTTCCATGGACGCTTTCGGCGGTGACGCCGCCGCCGTGCGCCTCGGCGACGTTCTTTACAATGCTCAGGCCCAAACCGCTGCCGTGTATCTGCGAATCGACCGCCTCGCGGCCGCGATAGAACGGCTCGAAAATATGTTTGAGCTCGCCCTTCGGGATCCCGATCCCATCGTCCTCGACGGAGAGGCGAACCGAGTTCCCGCCGTTGTTCGCGCTGACGCGGATGTTGCGGCGGCCACTGCTGTATTTGACCGCGTTCGCGATCAGGTTACCGACCGAACTCACCAGCGCGTCTCTATCCCCATTAATCGCCGGCAATCCGTCCGCGATGTCTTTGACGACCGTAGATCCGTTCATCTCGATCAGATCGCCACACTCCGAAACGGCGCTTTCGATCACTTCAGCGGGATCCACCGTCTTGAAATTGTATTTCCGCCTGCCCGAGCGCGCGCCGGCAAATTCCAGGATCTGTTCGACCATACCTGACAGCCGCTTACCTTCGCCCTTTATGAGGTTCCCGTATCGCGCGACTTGCTCTTCGTCCTTAGTCACACCGTCCGCAAGGTTCTCGCCCGCCGAATATATTACCGCCAGCGGCGTGCGGAATTCGTGTGAGACACTTGAAACAAAATCGATCTGCCGCTGTGCGAAACGCTTTGCCCGCGCCGACGATATTAAAATTGCCGCGATCCCGCCGATCAGCAGCAGGTAAACGCCCGCTCCGATCAGCAGGTTCCTGTTCCGCTCGCCATCGATGAATCCGCCGATCGATCCCGATACGTGCTGCACGCCGAGGTTCCACGGAGCCGTGTCCGTCGCGGCCGCCGAAAAAACCGTCGTCCTCGTTTTCACGTCGCCGCCATTTTTCAACTCCATCTCGAACCGCTGTCCTGTTCCGCCGTCCGCCGGCGACTTTGTGATCGTATGGCTTTCGATCCGCTGGTTTACGACCGTGTTCCCGCCCGCTTCGGCGATCTTCGGCATCAATTCCCGGTTCGCAAAAAAGATGACATTTGTCGGGGAAATATCAAACAGCCGAGCCGAAGCTTCCGGCACGTCCGCTGTCCCGCCAAACGTAAAGACCGGCACGCCCGCCGTATCCGCGACCTTTATATTGTAATTACCCTCGCCGAAATATTTTGCCGCGAGGCTTGGCAGCAGCTGCTCCTTTATGACCCTTTCGTCCAGCATCACCGCCAGCGTCGCGTCGCGCGGCCTCATCCTGACCGGCGGAGCCGCCTGTTCCGTACCGTTGGGAGCCTTCGTCTGACGGATCAAGATCCGTTCGACGCGCGAATCTTCGTTGTACAGCGGAACCGCCAATGCGAACAGGTCTTCGTGTACCGGCCGCACATTCGCGTCCGCCTCGATCCGTTCGCGCAGTACGCGCACATCGTCGGGGATCTCCGTCGCCGTCAACGTCCCCGCGGCAGCGTCATAACGGCGGACTTCCTCTGCCGCATCCGCCGGGATGTAATAAATTTCGCGTATCAATTCCGGGAACGCCGCCTTCCCCTTCCAAAACGCATACCGTTCATTCAAATCGCGAAGATCGCCGGTTTTCAACGCAGCAACAGGCGTCTGAAAATTGAAATACGCCGATTGGATCTCCTTGTTGAAATCCTCAGCAAAGCGCTGCGTGTCTGCTTCGACGCGTTTCAGCATCCGCTCGCGTTCGGCTTCGCTGGCCTGCGTCTGCCATTTGTACTGCGTAGCGGCGAGCACGGCGATAATAATCGCCAAACCTGCGATCACCGCGATCATTGTCCACGAACGTTTCATTACCATTTAAATAACGCGAAAAAGAACGTCGCTCTTTGCCGCATAACCGCAATTATGCACGGAGCGCCCATCACCAAACAACGCGTTTTCCGCACATTTTACATTCTTAACAAATTCTTTGCATCGCCTTAACCAATCACCCCGCCCGCTGTGACATCATCCATTCCAACGAACGGAACACGGACGCAATTGCAGTAAATGTCCGGTTTCGTTCTAAAATTAATTTTCCGGAGGCTAATAATGAAAAATTTCATAGTATCTATCCTTTGTGCTGCAGTATTTTTCGTAGGTATGGGAGCACTTGTCGAAAAAGCAGGTGCCCGATTCAAGTCTGACGAAAAGGCTCTCGAACTCATTCGCCGCGCTCGTGTCGCCATCGGCGGTGACGCCGCCATCGCCGAGGTCCGCTCGATGACCATCGTCGGCCGCACAACAAAGACATTAAAGATCGAAGGCACTGAACAGACCATTCAGGGCGAGACCGAGATCGCGATGCAGCTCCCCGATAGGCTCATGAAGACCGTCAGGCTCGGTGACGCCGGGGACGCGGCGGCCGGGGCCGAAAAACGTGTCGAGGTCATCGTCATGAGCAAAGACGCCGCTGAGACCGTAGGCGCCGAAGGCGGCTTACGCAAAGTGATCGTCAAAGGCGACAGAGCACCCGCTGAATTCACATCCGAGAACGGCCAGCGTGTCGTCGTTCGCACAAAAGACGGCACCGTCTCTGAACTCACCGAAAAAGACGGCAAATTCGTTGACCCGAACGGCAAGGAAGTCATCATGACACGCGTGGCAAAAGGCCCCGATGCCTCCGTTAAACAGAACGAACTTGCCCGCACGACGCTCGCGCTTCTGCTTTCCGCACCTGAAGGATCGGACGTTGCGTACACCTTCGCGGGCGAAGGCAGCGTTGACGGCGTTTCCGCCGATATCGTCAATGCCGAACTTCCCGGCGGCAGCGTCAAGATCTATCTCAGCCGTTCGACCAGCCTCCCGCTAATGATCAGCTATTCCGGCGAGCAGATGCCGCAGATCATCCATTTCAAACGCAGCCAGAACGCGCCGGCAGACGGCGAAAGGGACAATGTGATCTTTACGAAGAAAATGGATGACGCGGCCGCGGCCGCTGAATTTCAATTGAGGTTCTCAGATTACCGGAGCGTCAATGGCGTACAGCTTCCCTTCCGGTGGACGCAAACCGTCAACGGCGCCGCTGACGAGGTCTTCGAAGTAACGAATTACGAAATAAACCCCGCGAACATCGCGGATAAATTCAAGAACACGAAGGTCTTCGTCCGAAAGACGAAACCGCAGCAGTAGAGATTCACGCAATACCGGCAGCGCGGCCGCATCGGAGATCTCCGGTCACCGCGCTGCCGTTTTTTCCGCCAATCTCGGTATCAAACGCTTCGGGACGGCGATCGCTTCCTTAATGTGCCGTTCGTTTGTAAAATGCCCCGCGACATATATTCCCGGCACATTCGTCTCGAACGTCTCCGGATCGTAAACAGGCACCGGCCCATATTTTCCCTGCACAGTTTCGACTCCCAATCCCCGCAGCATCGTCAGGTCCGCATCCGAACCGATCAGAACGAATACCACGTCATTCTCGATCGTCACCGTCTCGCCATTTTCGTTTTCCAGCACCACGTCCCGCTCGCGTATTTCCAGGACCTTGCCCAAAAAGAACAGCTTCAGGCAATGCTCCTTCAACTCCTCTTCCAGCGGCTGCTTGACCCAATATTTTATGCAGCCCTGTTTCGGGTCAGTGTTTTCCCAGTCGTCACGAAATATGGCCAGCGTCGTCTCCGCCCCTTCCTGCGCCAGGAACAACGCCGCCTCGCCCGCCGAATTACCACCGCCCACGATCAACGCGTTTTTCTTGACCCACGGATACGTCTCGCGAAAGTGATCGTGCACCTTCGGCAGGTCTTCGCCCGGAACATTTAACCGCCGCGGATGGTCCATGGCACCGATCGCAAACAGCACATTCCGCGCTTCGTACTTTCCTTTATCGGTCGTGACCAAAAAACCACATTCACCCGAATCCTCTACTTCTTCTTCCTTTTGTATTCCTATCCGGCTTTGCGACTTTGCGTGAACGACGTCTTGCCCGCGTATATGCGGTGAAGGCTCCACACCGACTACCCGTTCCTCGGTCCTTATATTCAGCTCATTATCCAGCACGAACCGCACATAATACGACAACAGCTCCTCACGGGTCGGCTTCTCTCTCGCCGGCCGCAACGCGCCTTCTTGGAACTCAAGCTCGTTCGTCGTCGAAAACACCGTCAGCCCGACCGGATAGTTATAGATCGTATTGCCGATCAACCCTTTCTCGATCACGACATAGTTCAGCCCAGCGCGCTTTGCCTCGAATGCCGCGGAAATACCGGCCGGCCCGGCACCGATGATGATCAGGTCGTACATATCCGCCGTCTTTTACCCGTCGATCGGCCCGCTGTCCAAACGCTTCAGCTCGCCGACGAACCGCTCGATCTGTTGCCGCGTGACGTCCATCCCGCGTTTCGATTCCATGTACTTCTCCCACTCGCCGGTGTTCGTCAACGCCTTTGTCACGTCTTCGTCAACTGTATGAGCCATCAGCACCAGCAGATCGCTCAAAGCCTCGTTCGCCTGCAGCAGCGATTGAATGATCGTATAAGCCAGCTTCGCGTTCGGCATGTCTATATCCAATTGGTCCATATTTATCTGTGCGATGTTCAGAGTTATTTCCTTTCTCTTCTTTTTCTTATTTTCCTGTTCTATTGTTTCTTACTTCGTGAACTTCGTGGACGACCTTTCCTCTCCGCGGTCACTAAATAACAATGCGTTTCCATTCCAGCCTCCCGACACTCCCGAAATTAAATAAAAGCCCGACGCGCATTCGACTAACTTTTAGATAATTGATTGCCTGCGACCAATCCACCGGCGATAATTGGTTTAAGGCCTTTATTTCTACGATTATTTTATCGTAACAAACGTAATCGGCGATGTACTCTTTCCCGAGCATCGTTCCCTTGTAATCGATCTGAAATCGCCGTTGCATCTCGAACGGGATGCTGCGACGACGCAATTCCACCGCCATTGCTTCCTGATATACCGCCTCAAGGAATCCGGTGCCAAGCCGATAATAAACTTCCATCGCCGCGCCAACCACCGCGTATGATTCCTCTGCCAGAATCACCTTCTCCGGATCATCAACTTCATGGCTTTTGTACATTGCGTTGTCTCTATTTTCTTTTATTGTTCTTATTTCGTGTGCTTCGTGGATAAACGGTTTTAGCTTATTTTTCGCTATCACGGACAATCGTTTTCATGTTCCCAACTTTCCAAGACATTTATCCACGAAACAAGAAAACAAGAAGCTAAAACGAAAACTGTTAAGCATCCCTCAAACATCGAACGGGATATCACTCACCACCGCGCCGATCTCGCCTGCCCTCAGCTCGGTTCCCGCCGCCAGGAATTCATACCTCACATACGCAAGCGCGATCCAACGCTTTAACCCCGGCGAAAACGTTATAGAAATAACACGTCCCGCCGCCTTTCCCTCGGCACTTGCGAGTTCCTGCCCGATCGTCACCTCATCCTCGAGCACCAACCCCGCCAACCGTTTCGCCACGTGGCCGCGAAAATGTATCCGCGCGATTATTTCCTGCCCGACATAACAGCCCTTCGTGTACGAGATCATTTCCGGCAGGCCCAACTCCGGCACGATCGTCGTCTCGTCCATATCGACGCCATACAGGGGAATTCCAGCCTCGATCCGCAGCGTCTCATACAATTCGTCATCGACGTCGGCACAGCCGTTCTCGGTCACGAGGAATTCCCTGAATTCTTCCTCAAGTTCGTTCGGAATAAAATAATCCGCACCGTGCGGCGATTCAAACGCATACGCACCCGCAAACCTTTCGTCCACTCCCGGGTTATAAACGTCGTCCTTCGGCCCGATCAGCTCGAAATATTTGAAATTCCCCGACAGGTCCTCGACGAAGAAATCGCCCGCGAACGTAAACCTGAAAAGATTCTGGAACAGCTTTTCCCGAGTCGCCTCTTCCGTCTCGAACAAAAACCTTTCACCTTCGCGAAGCACCCGAACTACGGCGATCAATCGCCCCTGCGCATTCGGAAACGCCGCCAACATCGAACCGCCGTCCGCCAGCGTCTTCATATCGTTCGTGATCATCCCGTCCAAAAACTGAACGGCCTCTTTCCCCCAAACGGCGATCAAACCCCGCGGCTGCTCATAAAACCCAGCCCCGCCGCCCCTGATCGCTTTGTATTTTTCAATATCCATAAAATCTATTTGTCTCCACCTAGGCGCAGAGAAACAGGGAAAAACAAGACTGGCGGAGGAGAAGCCAAACATCGGATTCCCCTCCCCCGCAACTATTTCACTTTATCGTTTTTCTCGTTCCCTGATATTCCTCCGTGCCTCTGCGTCTCTGCCGTTAAGATCCGCTCAAAAACGCGAAAATCCTCCAACTGCTGCGGCATCCGCCTGTGCGAAGCGACGACCTGCGGGCTCGGGTGATACAGCGGCACCAGCTTTCGCCCGTTCCAATCGCGGGCCTGTCCGGCATCTGCTCTCAGTATAAATTCATGATATTCAATAGCTTTTACTGCTTCAAGAGCGACGCTTCCCAACGTCGCCACCACCGGCGGATCGATCAATTCCAGCGTCCGCCGCAAAAATTCCGAACAATTTCTGATCTCCGCCCGCGTCGGTTTTCGATTCGCGTCCGTCGCCGTCCGCGGGCTGCACATCACCGCGTTCGTTATAAAGATCTCGTCACGGCCCAACCCGATCGAATCCAGCAGCACCTGAAAATTCTCGCCCGACTTGTCGCCATAGAACGGCCGCCGCGTCCGATCCGCGCCCTGCCGCCCCGGCGCCTCCGCAATAAACATCACCTTCGGCCGCTGGCTCCCGTTCAGATCGCTCATCACCGCCACTTTACCCGCCAGCGCCGGACACAAAACACAGCCGCCAGCCTCTCGGCACAGAGCCTCGAACAATTCTTCACGCAAACTTTCCACTATTTTGATTATCCGCCAACGTCGATGTGATTCAAACTTAGATTTCCTTTTATAAATTGCCACGGGCTTCAGCCCGTGGTCACCGCCCAACAACCACCCCGGGTTTAGCCGAACTCATCCTTCCGGCTTCAGCCGCAATTGGGCTAAATCCCGGTCAACATTGATGCCCTGTCCCCGAGCTAAAGCTCGGGGCAACTCATAAATCCAAGCTAACCATGATCCATTTTCTCCCCAACTCCCTTACTCCTCTACTCCTCCACTTCCCCGCTCTCCGACATGATTTGAAACATATTCTCAACCCAACTTTCCATGGATAATTGATTCTTCGCTCCGCTGCGGGCGGCGCGGGCCTGATTTTGGTACAATATCCTTTTATTAATTACGGCTATGACCACGCTATCAGAACAACTTGTATTAGATTCGCTTAAACAGATCATCGACCCCGACCTGCGGAAAGACATTGTCACGCTCGGGTTCGTTCGCGACGTCAAGATCGACGGCGGCGACGTTTCGTTCCGCATCGTCCTGACCACGCCCGCCTGCCCTGTCAAAGAGCAGATGGAATCGCAGGCGCAGCAGATCGTCTCCGGGCTCGAAGGCGTCTCGTCCGTCAACGTGACAATGGACGCCGAGGTCCCGCAGGGACGCGGCATTGCCAACAACGTCGCGCTGCCCGGCGTCAAGAACATCATCGCCGTCTCCAGCGGCAAAGGCGGCGTCGGCAAATCGACCGTCGCAGTTAATCTTGCGGTCTCGCTCGCGCTCGACGGTGCAAAGGTCGGATTGATGGACGCCGATGTTTACGGCCCGAACGTCCCGCTTATGCTCGGCACAGGCTTTAATCAGCCGGAGATACGGAACGGAAAGCTTCTCCCTATCCGTGCGCACGGCATCAAGATGATCTCGATGGCCGTCCTCGTTCCGCCCGATAAACCGATGATACTTCGCGGCCCGATGCTTCACGGCGTCGTCCGCCAATTCCTGACCGATGTCGAATGGGGCGAGCTCGATTACCTCATCGTCGATATGCCACCCGGGACCGGCGACGTCCAGCTCTCGCTGGCACAGCTCGTTCCCGTACAAGGCTCCGTCCTTGTCACCACGCCGCAGGAGGTCTCGCTTTCGGACGTGCGCCGCGCCGTCAAAATGTTCGAACAGGTCGCCGTGCCCGTGCTCGGTGTCATCGAAAATATGTCCTATTTCATCGCGCCCGACACCGGCAATAAATACGAAATATTCGGCCGCGGCGGCGGACAAATGCTGTCCGACGAATACGGTCTGAATTTCCTCGGCGAAGTGCCGCTCGGGATGGAGGTCCGCGAAGGCGGCGACAAAGGCGTTCCCGTAGTCATTTCCGCGCCCGATTCGCCCCAGGCCGCAGCATTCCGCCGCGTCGCAGAAGAAGTCGCCCGCCAGATCTCCATTGAAGCAATGAAACCCGAACTGGTGATCCTCTCAAAAGCTCGCTAGTTTCCAAATCGAACTCCAAAACGCAAAGGCGGGCCACCGGTCCGCCTCTTTACTTACCAACCGCCCAGTGATTCGCCCGCTTATATGCGGCGAAGCTCGACCTTGTTATCGATCATTCAACTTTTCTTCCCAGGCTCTGCCAACCTATTTGCGGCGAACCTGATCGTGGCTATCGATGATTCGATTATTCTTCCCAGGCTCTGCCTGTCTACTTGCGCGAAGCTGATTCTCGTTATCGATCATTCGATCATTCTTCCCAGGCTCTGCCAATCGATTGGCGCGAAGCTCGGCCTCCCTATCGATCATTGCATTGTTCTTCCCAGGCTCTGCCTGTCTATTTGCGGCGAAGCTCACCTTCGCCGTCCGCCGCTCTCACACCCATGCGGCTGCGCCGCCGCATCTCGACGCCATTTCGGCCGACCTGACCGAGATCCGTAGTTCCTGAACCAGTTGCTACTTCTGCCTCCGCTCTTCTATCGATGTGATCACGGCAAATAGAAACAATCCCGCTACCACCGTGATAAATATACTGAAAAACGCCTGTCGCCCGCGTGTCGATTCTAGAGAATATGTTCACGTTAGGGCTTAATACATATTTGGCATTTACTACTTTCGATTTTCTTTGCGGAAGGCCAACAGTCTGATCCACGCCCGAATTGCGGCGATACCAAAAATAAGGCCGACTACGCCGATCAAAAGTCCAAGCACGCCGTCTGGATGTCTGATCCAGTCCACGATGTTATATACAGAACCCACAGAAATTAGAATTGCTAGTACGCCCAAGATCATTGGCCGACGTTTGCTAAAATCTGAAAATTTCTCGGGTGGAAAATCAAATATCGTCTTTAAAATACTCATGCAAATACTCCGGAGGGATCGGTCTTTGTCCATTAAAAATTGTGCTGCTCCGCCCGTCACCGCTCTAAAAAGTCGGTAAGCAGCTCTCGGATATTTATTTAGTCTCAAACTTAGCAATGCCCCGGCGACACCGCCGAGAATGCCCCATGGATACGGCAGCGGCGACTGCTGCCCATCCGTCGGGTTCTGCGCGCCCTTGTGGTTCCCAGGAAGAGCTGCAATACAGATCACCGCTGCGCACACCAATATTCAACACCGCGTGTCAATCAGTGTCGCCCATCCTTGCCCGCACGAACCCTGAGCTTCCGATGACCGCCCGGGTCGATCCCTGCCAATCGGCCAGCATGTACTTTACGCCGCCCTCATCTGTCGATGGCGTCCCGCCATACTCGGCAACGCATTTCCCGCCGATGTCATACACCATGTACCGCCACACGCCGTTGACCTTCTCAGCCACACGCAGCCCCGTAGCGTCATAAACCGACAACCCCTCGCCTGAACCATTGATCGCCGCCGCCTTTACCATCCGGCCGTTCGCGTCATACCAGAAGTTCGATTCGCGGAACCTCGCGTCCTGCACGACATTCCCCGCTTCGTCATAAACCGCCCCGGCCGCAAAGCGGTTCGTCGCCTTGCTGATGTCCCCGTCCTCGATCGCCGAGAACGGCACCGGCGTCTCCTGCCCGCCCGAAGGATTGCTCGCCGCCTTGCGGTACATGTTCCCGAAACGGTCGTGATCGAACACCTGCTTGTAACTTAATGCATCAGTGTCACCGCGACGCTCCTCGGCTTCTTTGAGCCGCCCGACCGGATCGTAGCGAAAATTCTGCG
>JAEZIT010000066.1 GCA_023436495.1 Acidobacteriota bacterium | reverse complement strand
CGGAGCCGGCCCGCTGGCCACGATCATCAAACCACATCTCGCTCCGCAGGGGAACAGCGATTTTTATGGAATTAATGAAATTACGCGATTTTTACGATATTTATGATTCTTAGCGAATTTAATGATTTTTAAGGCCGGCCCGCGCTCCGGTGACGTCGCGAACCGCGAAGATCGGCCCTCCGGAGCATCAAAATACCAACAACCGCACAGAACTATGTCACTAACCGGCCACTCAAGCGCCGCTAAGAGCAGTGGGAACGCGCAATATTGCGATTGAATTAATCAGTGAGGATCGTTACGCCCGGCTCGACACGGCCGACATCGTCGCCGCGACGGTTCTTGATCGGCATCGGCGAAATGTCCGGCAGGGCGTCGCCCGAGAGTATGCCGAGCTGTCGCAGGATCGCGACCGCCGCGACCGGACGGCCGCGCTTGTCGTCGCCGTCCTCGACCTTGAGCGCGATCGCTAGGCCCTTCGGCCAGCGCTCGCTCGGCAAAACGCCGCAGAGCCAAACGCCCTCGGCACCTACCTTTGAGATGAATTTGCCCGGCGCCGCCTGCATCAGCAGCGTGTCGAGGCGTTCGCTGCCGCCGACCAATTCCGGATACTGCAGCATCGCCGAAACAACGCGCCGGCAAGCGTCAACGACCGGTGTCTCGAAACCGGTCGGCGGCGAGATCAGCCGCATAAAGGCCGTCGCCATCGCATCGATCGGCACCGCGAAATTCGGCGCCGCGCACCCGTCGACGCCGACCGCTATCTCGTCCATCGGGACCGATGTGAATTCTGCGATCGTCTCAAGGATCGCCCGCTGGACCGGATGGCCGATCTCCTCATACGCCGCAAGGTCCGCCCCGATATGCTTGGCGAACGCAAGCATTCCCGCGTGCTTGCCCGAACAGTTGTTATGAAACTGCGTCGGAAGCTCGCGCTCGCGTATCATCCGCTCGGCCTCTTTTTCATAGAACGGCAAATGAGCCCCGCAGCGAAGGAACGGTTCCGTCAGCCCCGTTTTCGCAAGCATCTGCATGGCCGCCCGGACATGACGGGCCTCTCCGGAATGAGACGCGCATGAAAGAGCTATTTCGACATCGCTGAACTCGAAGGCATCAGCGGCGCCGCTCGCTATCATCGGGATCGCCTGCAATGGTTTGCACGCCGAACGGAAATAGGTGATCGATCTCGGCTCTCCGCCCTCCGCGACCGTGCCGCCGTCGCCGTCGATGACAATAAAATGCCCGCGGTGAACGGATTCGACCGTCTCCCCGCGGACAACTCTTGCCAGGACCGCAGAACGCGGTTCGAAACTGCTGTTAGTGTCTTGGTTCTGCAATCGTGTGTGACCTGTAGATACTCGAGATTCGTCTATGCCGCCGGCAGTAAGCCTTTGATCTCCTTCACCATCCGCTGGACATCTTCCTGCCCATCGAGCGCGATCATGAAAAAGTCATAGCTGGTTTTGAAACATACCATTCCGTTGCCGAAGAACCAAACTCCTTCGAGCATCGGATTTCCGCCAAGGATCCAGTCGATCGGCGCTCCGGTCACCGTTTTCGGGTTTATGACGTTTGTCATCATCACCGCGCCTGAAGCGAACGAAAATGCCCCGAGCATCGGCGCCCCGATGCGCTTCGCAATGTCGCGCTCGAACCTGACGCGTTCCGCCTCGGCTTCCGATAGCTCGCCCTTCGCGATCAGATCTTCCCGAGCCTTCAGGTAGGTATTGAATTGATCACTGATCTTTTTGACCGACCACGCCGGCAGCGCAGAATTAAAAAGCCAATGCGAGCTTATTCCTGTAAACGCGGCGCCAAGGCCCGCTCCGACAGCCATCGAAACGCCCGTCGTCGCCGCTTCCAGCGGTTTTTCCTGTATCCAGCCTGCGGCCTTGGAAAAGGACTTTACGGCGGAATCTATCGTCCGCGTCCAACCGGCCCCGAAATTGAACACCTTCGATACGCGTTCGGCGTTCTTCCCGACCGTCTCGCGAGCATCCTGGAAGATCTCGCCCGCCTTTTCAATCGCGACGCTGACGAAATCCGCGGCCTGCTTCCCGGCCTCCTTTGCGGCGCCGCCTGCTTTTTCACCGGCGGATTCGGCGGCATCCCGGACCTGTTCGCTGGCAGTCCATGCCTTTTTCGCTGTCTCGCCCGCGGTTTTGATCGTGTCCTCGGCGGCCTTTACGGCCTGTTTGCCAATGTCGCTCTTCTCGGCCTCAGCCTTCAGCTTTTCAGCGCCCTTCTGGGCGGTCTCCGCCACTGCGCGGGCGCTCTCGCCGATCTTGTCCTTTATCCCGAGTTGTTTGTCGATCTCATCAAATTTGCCTTTTGCCTCACGCTGCCACTTTTCAAAACGCTCTTTATAATCGCTCATTGTTTCTAGGCCTCTGAATTCGTTTCTTAGCTGAAGATACGATGCTTAGCTCTTCATTGTTCGATTAGATGCAATTCCGGCACCGGCCATTTGTATGATTACATCTTACGGGATGAACATCAATAGTTTTCACAGCCCGTTCGGTTTTCAGGTGCCTCGGCGGCTATGGTAACCTCTATATCATGCCGATAGTAAAATGCCCTATTTGCGGCACCGAAACAGAGTATAACGGTAACGAATTCCGGCCGTTCTGTTCCGAACGATGCAAATTGCTCGATTTCGGAGCATGGACTGACGAAGAATATAATCTGCCCGCCGAAACCTCTAGCCTAACCGAAGAGGACCTGGAAAAGATCGACGAAGCCGCAAGGAAAAATTCCAAAGACGTATGATTTTGATGCAGTTCGACAGCAGTTCCGTCGCCTTGATCGCCGGCGTTATTCTATTCGTGGTCTTTGCCGGCATAGCCTACATTGTGTTTCGAATGCTGAAGAAAACCGCGAAGGTCGCGTTCCGAATGGCGGTCGTGGCCGCGGTATTCGGGATCGTCGCACTTGGCGCATTTTCGATCTATTGGTTCGGCATCGGCAGCACCTCGAAACCGGCAAAGCAAAAGCCTGCCGCAACCCGACCCAAATAAAGCGCCGCCGACCCGCCGGCCGGCCTTCGAATGGAAAGAACGGAAACCAACAGCTCGCCGACCCTCACCCAGCGGTACCGCGGGCTGCCCGCAAATGTCCTGGCGCTCAGCGTGGTCAGCCTTCTGAACGACACGTCCAGCGAGATCGTTTATCCGCTGCTGCCGGCTTTTCTGGCATTGACGCTCGGCGCTTCGCCGTTTGCGATCGGCCTGATCGAAGGCTTCGCCGAATCGGTCGCTAGCCTTTTGAAGCTGTTTTCCGGATACCTAAGCGACAAGTTCGACAAGCGTAAGCTTCCCGTCTTTCTGGGGTATTCACTCGCTGCCGTCACGCGGCCTTTGTTGGCGTTTGTAACGAGTTGGCCGCAGGTGCTGGTTGTCCGAATGACGG
>JAEZIT010000054.1 GCA_023436495.1 Acidobacteriota bacterium | reverse complement strand
TATACGCGTCGCCAAAAGCATAAGGCCATGCGTGAAGACCAACGGCGGGGCGGCGCGCCGCGCCGCGGCACCGGCGTCGTTCTTGAGCAGGACCATCACATACCAGCGGCCTTTGCTTGTTTCGATGGGGATTGCATGGGCCTCGTCATTCTGTTCGGGATTAATGCCGAGTTTCGCGTTCGGAAAATGCTCAAGGTCTTCCCCGAGACGGGTCCCGTCGTGAAGCGGCGGAAGATCTGTCAGGTCGCTGAGATTTTTGTAAACCGCCTCTCCGTTTTCCGCCACTGTCGGCAGATAATCGGGGTTAAGGCTGTCGATTATCTGCCACTTGTTGTCGATTATGATGACGTCTCTGATCTTTTCCGTCGCGGCGTCGTTAAAGAACGCCTGGTCGTTCCGGTTGATCAGGTCCTGCATGTATTCGCTGGACGTGATGCCGTTCGAGCCGAGTGCAATGCCGGAAACGAGTGCCTGCGTCTGTGCCTCGCGAAGTGCGTCGTTCTCGCGCTGAGTGACGAGGTTTGCGTAGTACTGGATGCCAAGCGTAGCGACAAGAAGTACGACAAGGATCAGCAAAAGACGGGCCCGGAATGTGCTCAAAAATCTCATAATCGAACTAATTTAAGCAATCGCTTAAAATCGCTTGCAACATTATAATCGTGAATGTTATAGTCACATTTAGCTTATACGCAAACCCTTGTAAGGCTAAATTTCAAAACGATCAAGAGTTTCCGATTCTCCTCTAAGAATCTCAAATACAACCCATTTTTCCGAGGTAAAACATGAATTTATTGTCCCCCGAGAAGCGTCTTGTCCGATTGTATTTTTCATTCTTTCTGATCGTTGTCCTGTCTTCGGCAGGCATTTACGGGCAGGCACGGAAAACGGCAAACTCTAAAACCGCCACGGCTAAGAAGACGGCCGCTGCGGCGAAAGATGCCAAGAAAAGTTCGGCAAAAGAGAAGCCGTCTGCGAAGAGCAAGACGGCCGCGAGCAGCAAGACAGCCGCCAGGGACAAAAAGGCCAAGGAAGACCCAAAGAAAGCCTCAAAGAAGGAAACTCTCGCTTCGAAATCCAGATCCGCCCGGGATAAAGATAACAAGAACGACAAAAAGAAAAAGGTAGACCCCAAAAAGGCTGCCGAGGAAAGACGCGCGGAAGCCGCACGCCGCAAAGCCGAAGAGGCACGCCGCCAAGCGGCCCTTGCGGAACGCCGCCGCCGCGAACAAGCCGCCCGTGAGGCCCGTGCCCGCAAGCTCGCATTCGAACGCGGCCTGCGCACCGACACGGTCGAAAATATCGCGAAAGACAATACCGACGGCGAAGACCTTCAGATCCGCCGGGCCGCTGTGGAAGCTCTCGGTTCCCATGCAGGAACGGTCGTCGTTATGGAAGCCCAGACCGGCAAGGTGGTGACGATCGTCAATCAGGATTGGGGGATTCGCGACAGCTTCAAACCATGCTCGACGATCAAACTAGTAACCGGTGTCGCGGGGATCAGCGAGGACGTAATCAACGAATCGGGCGGCATTGGCAGTTCGACGACCGGGATGGACCTGAATGACGCTCTGGCATTTTCGAACAATGGATATTTCCAGCGGGTCGGCTCGAACATCGGCAGCTCGAAGATGATCAATTACGCGTTGAGCCTCGGCCTCGGAACTCCGACCGGGATCAATGCGGAAGGCGAGAGCGCAGGCAAGCTACCGTACGGAAACAACAATGCGCGGATCTATTCGCACGGCGACGATTTTGAAGTTACGCCGCTGCAGCTCGCCGTAATGGTTTCAGCCATCGCGAACGGCGGCAAGAAGGTAACGCCGCAGATCGCACGTCAACGATCGGAAAAGGCGGCATTTCGCCCGCATATTCGCGGGACCGTTAACCTGCCGCAGCGGGATCTTCAGGGCGTGATCCCCGGCATGATCGGGGCAGCGGAATACGGAACGGCGCGGCGCGGCGTTGATGCTTCGATGGGCGTTGCGGGTAAAACCGGCTCGTGTATCAGCAAAGGTTCGTGGGTCGGGCTTTTTGCATCGGTAGCGCCGGTCGAACAGCCGAAATATTCGGTCGTCGTGATCACACGCGGCCAAAACGAACGCGGAAAATACGCCGCTGCTATCGCCGGAAAGGTATATAACGCGTTAAGGCCGCGTCTGGAACGCAGCACGGAACGTGCGCCGATATATGTGGCGGCGAAACCCAAACCGCAGACAGCCGCTGAACTTGCGGACGATGAAGAGAACGACCTTGATGCGACAGCCGAGACCGCAGCGGCTGACGTTGAATCCGGCCGTGATGTGATCGTCGCCGGACAGGGCGAACAGCGTATCGCGGCACCGCAGCAGGCCGCTCCGAAAAAACTCGTTACCAAGACGGGAAGTTCGAAACCGAAGTTCTCGCCCGTGATCATTACTTACAAAAAAGACAGCCAGGACAAAGAAGAGCCGGCCAAGAGCGAACGCCCGCGCGTCGTCAAAAATAAATAACGGCACGGATCATATCCGGATCGCGTCAGAGCATCGAACAGCAAGTTGGTGCTCTGACTGTTTTTTAGCCTTAATTTACAGTCTTTTGCTTGACAGAAACGCGATAACTGCGTGATTATTTACCATTCTGCAACTTTGACGGCGAACCATCGCGATTTCGGCAAGTTGTCGCGGTTCGGCCATAAAATTGTGCAACTTTTCTTTTTGGGCATTCATCAGAATTTTCGCATACAACCGGCGGGCACGAATCGGGGTTGCAAAGTTAAAAATAGAAGGAAATACGACATTTTGAAGGAGAGCATTTCGATGAAGACGATTTTTAGATTTTTCAGTTTGGGCCTGTTGCTGACCATGATCGTGTCGGCAGGGTTCACCGCAACCTACGCACAAACGCCGGAAGACGAGGCAGCTAAAACTGCCAAATACGAAGAATTTTTGACCCTGTACGACAAGACCGATATCGCTTCCCGCGAAAAGGCATTGACCATCGCCAAGGAGTATGTCGAAAAATGGGGCGCCAACGAAGCCGACAAGCAGCAGGTGGATTATTTCAAGAGCTGGATCCCGAATGCCGAAAAAGGGCTTGCGGCTGCTCGCATGCAGGCTCTCTACACTAAATTTGACACCGCTTTCAAAGGCGAAAAGTGGGGCGATGTATATGCGGTAGGAAAAGAGATCCTTGCGAAGGAACCCGATAACCTTGACGTAGTTCTGGTCCTCGGATCGATCGGCTATGACCTTTCGTTCAAGAAGAACAATACCTACAACGCGGAAACGGTCGCATATGCGAAGAAGGCGATCGAAATGATCGAGGCCGGCAAGACGTCGAAGGATTACGGTGTTTTCCAGTATAAATATAAAAACAAGGACAATGCCCTTGGCTGGATGAACCTGACGATCGGTTTCATCGAAAATACCGCTAATAACAACAAGACCGAAGCTCTGCCGTACCTTTATAAAGCTTCGACCCTTAACTCGGATACCAAGAGCAACCCGCTCGTTTTCGAAGCGATCGGCCGGTTCTACTTCGACGAAGTTACCAAGCTTGCCGATCAGGTCAAGACGCTGATCGCGGCTCAGAGCAGCACCGACCCGCAGGACGTAGCGGCCCAAAAGGACGCTGAGATCAAAGCGAAGGTTGCCCTGCTCAACGGCTATGCTGAAAGGGCGATGGACGCCTATGCGCGTGCCTATAAGGTGACCAAGAACGACGCGGCGACCAAGGCATACAGGGACGGGCTCTACAAGACGATCCAGAACCTGTACAACGTCCGTTTCGCTAAGCAGGATGGTGTTGATACCTATATCGCCAGCACCACCGCCAAGCCGATGCCGGATCCGTCGACCGCGGTTACGCCTGTAACTGACGAACCGAAGTCGGAAAGCACGACGGGCAGCACGGCTGCGGCGCCGGAAGCGACCGCGACCGCAAAGCAGGCTCCTGCAGCGACTGCGGCCAAGCCGGCTGCTGTAACTCCTTCCAAGACCGCGGCGGCGACCGTCAAGAAGCCGGTTGTTGTCAAGAAAAAAGGAACGCGGTAGTTTTCCTGCTCAGAATATCTAAAAATCGGCCGGGCGTATCTTTCGGATGCGTCCGGCTTTCTTTTTTCAGCTAATATTCCTAAAATCAGGTAGAATGCCGTCGAGACTCGCAAAGCTTGAAAGATCCTTAGGGTACACATTTAAGGACGTTCGCCTGCTTGATAAAGCCCTGACGCACAGGTCCTGGGCGTATGAAAATCTGACGTCTCAAAGCGAAGAGGACTTTCGCGATATTGAGAACGAATCGTTCGAATTTGTGGGCGATTCCGTGCTCGGGCTCGTAATCGCCGAGGCGCTTTACCTCAAGCATCCGCGGTCGAGCGAAGGCGACCTTACGCTGATGAAGCATCATCTGGTCAGCACTACGACGCTCGCCCGCATCGGCGAAACTTTAGGCGTCGGCGAATTCATGCGTGTCGGCCGGGGCGAAGAGAAGACAGGCGGCAGAAAAAAGCAGGCACTGCTCGCAAATACGGTCGAAGCGATCATCGCCGCCGTGTTTTTCGACAGCGGCTACATCGGGGCGCGGGCGTTCGTAACACGGATATTTGCCGACAGTTTAAAAAATGCGACGCCGCGCACATCGGTGGATTATAAAACGCTCTTGCAGGAAACGCTGCAGGCACAGAAAATGCCGGCACCGCAGTATAAGGTCACGCGAACCGAAGGTATGCCGCACGCGCGCACCTTTTACGTTGAGGCCGTTTGGAAGAACGGAAAGTCGAGCGGGTCCGGACGGTCAATAAAGATGGCCGAAATGATGGCGGCCAGCGAGGCGTTAAAGGCTCTGCACGAAAACGACGGCCATCTGTTGCAACGAAACGAATTGGAATAACGTATTAGAATTTGCCGATTTATGAGCAGTGAAGACGAAAAGAAACCAGCAGCCGAACCGAAACCGCTCGGGCCGCCGAAATCCGCGGCGCGCGAATATTTTGAATCGTTTGTCGTAACGCTGATCATGGCGATCTTCGGCATGACGTTCGTGATACAGGCGGTGACTGTGCCGACGGGGTCGATGCAGAATACCATTCTGGTCGGCGATTACCTGCTGGTGAACAAATTCATTTTCTCGCCCGGCGGGCGTTCGCTTCCGTTCCTGCCGCAGCGAGAGATACAGCGCGGCGACATCGTCGTGTTCAAATATCCCGGAAATAAGGTACATCCCGAGCTCGATGCACGGCGCGACCCGCCGATCATCCCTTATCAGATCAATTACGTAAAACGCGTCATCGGGCTTCCGGGCGAAACCGTAGAATTTCGCGACAATCAGGTCTACGTTAACGGCGAACCGCTGCCCGAACACCGCGTTATAGGCGATGCAGATAATAATCTTTCGGCTTTGGAAACACGCGAATTCGAACCGCGCGTCCCGGAAGACAAATGGAGCGTCTATTATTCCGAAGACGGGATGATGGCGGTCGAAGCCGGCCAGCGGTTATCGCGCCGCGGTTACGAATTCGCCGTGCAGGGCAAGCCAATGAAGGTGCCGGAAGACCAGTTCTTTGTCATGGGAGACAGCCGCGACGCCAGCGAAGACAGCCGTTACTGGGGATTCGTTCCGCGCGACCTTATCGTCGGGCGGGCAATGTTCGTTTATTGGTCGTGCGACCGCGGTGCTTCGAACGGCGATATGCTGGGATGCCTTACGCATCCGCGCCTTGACCGTATCGGTAAATTCGTCAAATAGCCATCGAATGAGATTCAATTTCAGCGAGGAAATTTCGGGTGCACGTCATTTCGATACGCCGATCGTCGCGCTCGAATCGACCGTGATCGCCCACGGCCTGCCGCACCCTAGGAATCTTGAAACTGCTCAAAATCTCGAGCGTATCGTTCGCGAAAGCGGAGCCGCGCCGGCGACCGTCGCTGTATTCGACGGGGAATTTTACGTCGGGCTTACACCGGATCAGATCGAAAAGCTCGCCACTCTTCGCGACATTCGGAAAATATCGCTTCGCGATCTGCCGGTGGCCGCAGCCAGCAAGCTCAACTGCGCGACGACGGTTTCGACCACAGTGTTTGCCGCCTATCGAAGCGGTATCAAGGTATTTGCGACCGGCGGCATCGGCGGTGTTCACAGAGGGTCGCCGCTGGATGTCTCTGCGGACCTGCCGGCCTTGGCGGATACGCCGATAATCGTCGTTTGTTCGGGTGCGAAGAGCATTCTCGACCTGCCGGCAACACGCGAATGGCTCGAAACGCACGGCGTGACCGTCCTGGGCTGGCAAACGGACGACATGCCGGGGTTTTATTCGCGTTCGAGCGGCCTGCCGGTCGATCAGCGGGTAGAAACGGCAGCGGAAGTCGCCGCGATCGCAGAGGCGAGAAATAATCTGAAGTTGAGAACGGCGGTGCTGGTGATGGTCCCGGTTCCTGAGGGGTCGGCGATGTCTAATGACGAGGTCGAAACTGTTCTGGAGACCGCGCTCGAGACCGCGACGCGGCTTGGCATCAACGGTAAGGATGTTACGCCTTTCCTGTTGACTCAGCTCGCTGAAAAAAGCGAAGGGAAGACACTTGCCGCAAATATCGCACTGCTCGAGAACAACGCCCGCGTAGCGTCGCTGATCGCGGCGTCCCTCAATTACTGACCTTTTGCCTTCAGCTTTTCTTCCAATGCTTCTAAACGGCTTCGAGCTTCGGCCGCCTCGGCCGCGGCCGGGTGTTTTTTCACGATCTCGCCCCAACTGGATCCGTCGTAATGAAACCGCCGGGTCGCGGGATTGAACAGAAAACGAATACCCAGCTTTCGATACCGGTCAAGGCCTACGAAATTCAGAAAATAACTGTGCATCGGCGCCGCCGAAGCCGCCATTTCACGGCGGTCGAGGCGGTTTATCGCATCCCGCGATAATTTCAGGGCAGTTTCTTCGATAATATCGCCAAACAAGAGAAGTATAGTCGGCCGGAGCGGTGATTCGGGATACAGGCCGAGAAATTCGGCTGCGAGCTCGATGCGTTCAAAGCCGTTCGACGCCTGGACCAAAGCGGCTAGGCGTGCTTCGTCCGCAGGGCGCGACCTCGTGAAAACGGCGTCCGCCTGTACCCAGCCGGGTTTGGACGCCGGCGCCGCGATCCGAAAGAACTTAACGCCGTCGGATTCCGCCGAGCCGACGATCTGGACGCGGCGTCCGCGGGGCCGGCGCGGGATGGGTTGGGGGTTTAGGCTCGGTTTTGGACGC
>JAEZIT010000082.1 GCA_023436495.1 Acidobacteriota bacterium | reverse complement strand
AAGATGCGGTCGCGCTCGTTCTGCGGCAACGGTCCCTGCGCCGCAATTTCATCTTCGAATATTTCGACGACCTTCGGATAACCGAATTTAGCGGATGCCATTGCCTTTACGACGTTGCCGGCGTATTGCGGGTGGTTGTCGCCGTAATAGGAGATGTATTTGCCGTCGTGTTCGTAGGACGTGAAGAAGCCGGCCTCGCCCTTTGCGGCAGGGGCGAGCGTAAAGCCGTCGGCGTTCTTTTCGAGCTTGTGCGGCAGGAAGAACTGCCGCCATTCGTCGAGCTTGAAGGTGCCGGGTTTTTCCTTCTCATAAATGACGTTCGGCGACGTGCCGGCCGCGACGCAGACGGTGCGTGCGGGGAATTCGTGCATCTCGCCGGTGTTGTCGAATTTTCCGGTTTCGGCGTTGTAATCGAGCCGTTCGAAGATCAGCGCTTTGACCGCGTTATATTCGTCGGGAACGGCTTCTGCCGGGTTCATGCATTCGATGAAATTGATGCCTTCTTCGAGGGCTTTCTGGACCTCTTCGTGATTGAGGCGGTACGCAGGCGAATCCTGCAGGCGTTTGCGATAAACCAGCGAGACGCCGCCCCAACCCTGGATCATCGGCACAAAATTCGGTTCTTCGCCCGCGGCCGCGGCACGGGCGCGCTCTTCGCGTACCTCGCGTCCGTGTTCGAGAAATTCCTGCAGCACGCGAAGCTCTTCTTCGTCGAATTTTGCAAGGACGGTCTCTTCGCCGAATTCGGCCGAGACCTGTTCGAAGCGGTCGAGCATCTTTTCGACCTGGATCGGATAGTACGCGAAAAGCTCGGTCGCCGTATCGATGCCGGTCAGGCCGCCGCCGATCACGACGGCAGGAAGACGTACCTGGAGGTTGGACAGCGTGTCTTTTTTGAACGCACCGGTCAACTGCAAGGCCATCAGGAAATCGGATGCCTGACGAATGCCGCGGATGAGGTTGTTCTTCATCGGAACGATCGTCGGGCGGCCGGCGCCGGTCGCGATGGCGATATGGTCAAAACCGAATTCCCAGGCGTCTTCGATGGTCAGCGTTCCGCCGAAGCGAATGCCGCCGTACGCGCGAAAGCGCTTGCGGCGCGTGAGCATCAGCTGCAGCATGGTCAGGAAATTCTTGTCCCAGCGGACCGTGATGCCGTATTCGGAAACGCCGCCGAAGCCGGACAAAATGCGTTCGTCGAGGTCGAACGTGATCTCCTCGAGGTCGCGGATCGGTTTCGGGCAGGACTTGCCGTTGTTTCCGGTCCATTCGGCCGGGAGCGGTTCGATCTTCAGGCCGTCCATGCCGACGACGCCGAAGCCTTCGTTCAAAAGATACTGCGACAGCGTATAGCCCGCCGGCCCGAGGCCGATGACCAGCACGTTCTTTCCGTTATACGGCAGAGCATACGGGCGTTTTGCGTTGAGCGGGTTCCAGCGCGTCAGCAGCGAATAGATCTCGAATCCATAGGGAAGTTTGAGAACGTCGGTCAACGACGCGGTTTCCGCAAGCGGGATGTTGACGGGCTCCTGCTTCTGGAAAATGCAGCCCTTCATGCAGTCGTTGCAGATGCGATGGCCGGTGCCGGCGCACATCGGATTATCAATGGCGACAAGGGCGAGCGATGCGATCGGGTCGCCCTGCCGTTTGAGCAGGTGCATTTCCGAGATCTTTTCGTCGAGCGGGCAGCCATCGGTTTTAATTCCGAGCGGGTTGCGCTTCGACGAACCATCGGCTTCGTGCAGGCCTTTCGAGCAGGAATCCTTGCCGCGTTCGTGGCAGATCAGGCAGTAATCCACTTCGTACAGCGCATCGCGCATCGTCCCGCGGTCGTCCGTCAATTTAAACCCGTCGCGGCGGCGAAGGTCCTCGATCGGGCCGCGCATGATGTTGTGGAGCTTCGGCTCGGGATGAATGAGATGAACGAGATTTTGATAATCGAGCGCATGCGGCGTTTTGAAGCTGTGCCATTTGCGCGTCTTTTTGAAGAAGGCGTATGCCGACCACGCTTCGAGCAAGCCGAGCGCGGCCTTTACCTGAAGCAGCTCGCCGGAGCCTTCGGTTTCCATAACGAAACGAGAGAAGACAGTTCCGAAGGTTTTATCGCGGAGCTTTTCGTAGGCGGAGTTCAGGCGGTCGATGGTTTTACGGATCGCGGGTGTTATCTCAGTTTCCTTCGTCAAAGCCTCTTCGGCGGCGATGAGATCGGCGGTGATCATCGAGACGGCCAGTTCTTCATCACGAACGAGCGTATCGTCAAAACCGTTGTTCCGAAGGTCCGTGATCGCCTGCCACAGTTCGGATTCGTTCATTTCGGCGATCTGTTCGGCCTTGTATTTTTTGATCGCGCGCCGCTGAACGAAGAATTTGTATTGCCAGATCGGGTTCTGGATCAGGATCTCTCTTTCAATCTCGGCACGTTCAGCCGAGATATTGAACAGCCTGGCAATAAAATCTGACAGGAAAGGCGCTGCGTCCGTAAGGATCTTGGATTCCACCTTCGGCTCATAGCCTTCGCCGCGTACTGCTATGTATTTCGTAAGTGCGGTATGGAGGACGGGCTCCGCCTGTTCGACCTCTTTATAAAAGGTTTCGGCAAGTTCGCGGAGTCGTGCCGCGTCATACAGATCGGAATAAGTAAAACCGTCAATGCCGAGTTTGATGTCGTACCCGGCGGCAGGAGCATTTTCGGAAATTGAATTCATATAGGCGTATTAAATCAAGGAATAATATAAAAAGTTTAAATGGGCATTTTACCACCTCAAACAGGGGCAAACCAAAGCAGGCACCGGCCGAATCGGACATATCGGCTGCCCGCTTTGCCCGAATATACGCGGAAAGTACGCTAGAAAGTGTGAAATCGGGGGCTGAATGTGTTATAAAACACATTTGCTTAAAGAGAATTCTATTGTATTTATAAAGGTTTATCGGCAATTAGCCGCTGCAGTATGGAAAACGATCAAAGGTTAACTCCGCTTCCCACCCACACGGACCTTCAGAACGGCAGTCATGAATATGCGGGCGGGTATTCGTCGTTTTATGACGACGAGTCGTTCGACGGCAAACGTTCGCTGCGGCATTATTTCAGCATTGTCTCAAAGCGGCTGCCGATCATTATTGCGATCACGGTGATCGCGACGGCCGCGGCGGCATTGTATATGTACCGGATGCCGTCAAAGTATATGGCCTCGACCGAATTGATGATCGAGCCGCGAAAATCGCGGGACCAGTCAAAAGATTCGATCAATATCAATTTCGGGAGCGATCAGAATTATTACAACACACAGCTAAGGCTGCTGCAGAGCCCTGACCTGATGAAAAAGGTTGTCATCAGGCTCGGGCTTCACAGGGAACCGAATTTGTTTGGGAATCGCAGCGGCGGCGTTTTGTCCGGGCTGAAATCCGTCTTTACAAGCGATAAGCAGGAGCCCGCGGCAGATTCGCTTCCGGTCTTGAACGAAGCGGGCGCCGGTACGGGCAGTGAAGCGGCGCTTACGCCCGAGGAAAATGCTCGTGCCGAACAATACGCGGCATATTTCGCCGGCTCGCTGATCGTCGAGCAGCAGCCGCAGACCAACCTCGTCAACGTCGCGATAATTACCGAAGCGAGAGAGATCGCACCCAAAATAGCCGACACCGTTGCGGAGATCTTTATCGAGCAGGACGCGGAACGCGAGATGCAGGGTGCGAAGGAAGCCTATAACGACCTTACAAAATCGATCGAAGAACTGAAAAATACGATCAGCGTTCAGGAAGCCGACCTTATTGCCTATATGCGGTCGAGCGATCTGCCGCTGCAGGAAAAAGGCCAGGACCTTTCCGCGGCCCGGCTGCAGAGTTTGAGCGAGACGTGGCTGAAGGCAATGGAAAGCCGCCGACAGCTCGAAGGACGCTATAATGCGGCGGTGGCGGCGAATACCCGCGGCGAAGGGATGAATATTCCCGACCTCTACGAAAACAAGATCTTTCAGGACACGATGCGGCTCAACACGGAGCGAAAAGCGAAGCTGCAGGACCAGATCCGCGATATCGAAAAACAGATACAGGAAGCCGAGGCGGAGAAGAAATCGCTCGCGGTGAAGTATACGGACGAGCATCCGCAGATCCTGGCGCTGGTCGCACGGATCGAATCACTCGGGACGACAAAGGCAAAGACCGAGAAAGAAGTTTCGGAAATAATCGAACGTGACCAGAAGAAGATCGAGCGGGACGCCGTGGGCGGTGCCCTTGTCGCACTTAAATCGCAGCTCGATGCAAAGCGCAAGGAAGAGGGACAGGCACTGGCCGCGTATGAAACGGAATCAGCAGCGGCAAACGTACAGGGACAGGCACAGACCAGATTGATCACGCTGAAACGTGAGATCGAGACGAATCGGAACTTGCTTGATACCTACACCCAGCGGCAGAAGGAACAGGAGCTGGCCATCGCAAGCGACCGTCCGAACAATATCAAGGTCACGACCACGGCAGGCCCGGCAATATTCACAGGGCCGCAGCGGAACCGCAATATCATGGTCGTGTTTCTGATGTCGCTGGCCGCGGGGATCGGGCTTGCGTTCCTTCTTGATTACCTTGACGATTCGGTCAGGTCTTCCGACGACGTCGGCAGGCATCTGGGCTTGCCTACACTTGCCTTGATCCCGCACCATGCGGGCGTCGAGAGCCGTCGGTTGAGCCTCGGTACAGGAAATGGCAGTTCCGAGGCATTGTCCACAGGCTTGATAGCGCTCGAGGAACGGCAATCGCCGATGGCAGAGGCATATCGACACTTGCGCACGTCTTTGCTGTTCTCGTCCGCCGGAAAGCCTCCGCAGACGATCCTGATCACATCGTCTCAGCCGTCAGAAGGCAAGACGACGACGGCGATCAATACCGCGATCACGCTGGCACAATCCGATGTGGATGTTGTCATTATCGATTGCGACCTCAGGCGGCCGCGAATTCACAATTATTTTGGCCTTGAGAACACGCAGGGCCTGACGAACTATTTGTCGGGCGAGCGGAACACCGAAAATCTGCTCAAGACGTGCCGAAATCTGCCGAAACTGAAGATAATCACAAGCGGCCCGATCCCGCCGAACCCGGCCGAATTGCTCAGCTCGAACGAGATGAAGAACCTGCTTCAGTTCCTGAAGGGAAGGTTCAAACATGTCATCATCGATTCGCCGCCGGCAATATCGTTCACGGATGCGGCGATCCTTTCAACGCTGGTTGACGGCGTTGTGCTGGTGGCGATGGCGGGCAAGAGCTCGATCCACCTGATGCGGCGATTCAAGCAAAGGCTGGGAAATATCGGGGCCCGAATTTATGGTGTCGTGTTGAACGGCATCAAGACGAGTTCGCTGGATTACGATTATTACGGGGGCGGATATTACCAGTATTACACCCGGTCCGAGGCCGACGAGAGCACTCCTGTAATGGAGGAAACCCACTCGATCCATCAAACAAAGGGATAAAGACAATAGCCAGGTTTTGAAAGACGACGCGAATCCGAAAGGGTTCGCGTCTTTTTTACGTGCGGTTCAGATGGCGCGAGAGGGCGTCTTCCCAATCCGGCAGCGGTTCGAGCCCGAAGCGTTCGCTAAAAAGGCATGCGAGCTTGGAACTCGCAGGACGCGGCGCCGGACGCTGGAGAGCGGAATTTGAAACTTGTTCGAGCAAGCTTTTGTCAAAACCGCCGATCTCGCAGACCTTTTCGGCGAATCCGTAATAGCTGGTACCGGGGCCGGAGTTTGTCACATGGAAAATGGCCGGCAGGTCGAGTTCGGCAAGCTCGCGCAAACGAACCGCGAGGTCGCCGGCGAACGTCGGCGTGCCATATGCGTCAAATATCGCCTTGACCGGTTTGCCTTCGGCGAGCAGTTGGTCCATTACGCTCAGAAAATTCGTGCCGCCGCTGCCGTATATCCAACCCGTCCGGACAATGATGGTCCGTGCGTATTCCGCCGCGGCGAGGCGTTCACCGTCGAGTTTCGAGCGTCCATAGACGCCTTGCGGAGCCGGTGTATCGCGCTGCGTGTAAAAACCTATATTGGCACCGTCGAAAACGTAGTCAGTGGAGATAGTTACGAACCGGGCATCGGTGCTTTTACAAGCGGCCGCAAGATTGCGGACTCCTTCGGCGTTGGCTCGAAATGCGGCATCCGTGTCACTTTCGGCACCGTCGACGTTCGTATATGCCGCGCAATTTATAACGGCATCGGGGCGGATCGAGGCGATCGTGTCGTTAACGGCAGCGGCATCGCCGATATCAAGTTCCTGACGCGTGAGCGCCGCGACCTCGTCACCTATCGATCCGCAATGCTTTATCGCTGCCTTCGCGACCATGCCGTTCGCGCCGGTTATCAGTACTTTCATTTGACGTTAGTTCCGTACATTGTCCGGTAGTATTCGCGATATTCGCCGTTGCGGACGTGGCTGACCCAATCCTGGTTCGAAAGATACCAATCGATCGTTTTTCGAAGCCCGTCGGACCACGTAGTTTGCGGTTTCCAGCCGAGCTCGGTCTCCGCCTTAGCGGGATCGATGGCATAGCGGCGGTCGTGACCTAGCCGGTCGGTGACGAATTTGATCAGGCTATGCGGTTTGCCGAGGGCGTCGAGGATGGCCTTTACCACGTCGATATTATGCTGCTCGTTCCGCGCGCCGATATTGTAAGCCTCGCCTGAAACGCCTTTTTCATACGCCAGCCACACGGCGCGGCAGTGATCTTCGACATATATCCAATCGCGGACGTTCATGCCGTCGCCGTAAACGGGCAGCGGTTCGTCGTTCATCGCGTTCGCGATCATCAGCGGGATCAGCTTTTCAGGGAATTGCCGCGGCCCGTAATTATTGCCGCATCGTGTCACGACAGCGTCGACACCGAAAGTTTCCCGTGCAGCACGCACAACGAATTCCGCGGCGGCCTTCGATGCGGCATAGGGCGAATTCGGCTGCAGCGGAGTGGATTCCGTAAAATAATCGTCGCTGCCGTCGCGAAGGCTGCCCATGACCTCGTCCGTGGAGACCTGGACGA
>JAEZIT010000071.1 GCA_023436495.1 Acidobacteriota bacterium | reverse complement strand
GGCGAAAGGTTGTTCGTACATGGCCCGACTGACGATGATCAGCTTGCCCCATTCAAACCATTGGTCGCGGCTCCGGCCGACGGCGACGAGATGCGCCGAGCTTGGACCTCTCTTGGTAATTGGCGCTCCAACGAGGGAGAACTTGTATGTGAATCGGCCGACGAATGCACCCTCGAGGTTGGCCGCGACCTTGATGGTTTTCTGCTGGAAGTCAGTGCTCGCGCCGATCTCTTGGGCCGTGAAGACGCTTGCCTCGGCATTCGTGTTAAAACCGATTCCGGAGCGACGGCTGACTTTATGATATTTCCCAAACAATGCGAAGTTTCCGCCTACTCCGCTCTGGGCGGAAATGCATCGGTCCGCTCATACCTATTGGATAAGGAATTTCGTCCGGAAGCATTTCATCTGATGTGTGCCGAATTTTCTGCAGGCAGCCTCAAGTTCCGTCTGGATGACGGAAGCGTCGTGCACGAGGCCCGCCTCGCCGGAAACTCAGCCCGCGTCTCGCTTGCGGCACGAAACTGCACCGCGGCGTTCATGGGAATAGCGATTACGGAAGGGTTCGAAGACCTTTTCAAACACGCCGGCGAAGCAGCAGATCTCGGATATCATATATCGGGCGACGGCCGGTGTGTGATCGAGAATGGCGAGATGAGTATCGAAACGTCCGGCGAGGTGATGGTCGAAAAGGGTGCGTTTCACGCGCAATATGCTTTTGCGGCGAATCTGCGTGTTGCCGGCAAGGTAGGGGAGTTTGGATTTGCGGTATTCGATGAAGACTCGCGTGAGATCGAACGATTTACGATCGTACCCGGCGGCGGCTGTTACCTGTTGCGGTTATCGAGCGATTCCGGCGAATATGAACTCTCGTCCGCGTTAGGACAGGCGGCATATCATCAATTCGGGATCATGACGGCAGGCGGCAAATTTCACTTTAGTTTTAACGGCGAAAGAATTGCCGCTTCATCAGGGTCATCGGAACGCTCGCGCGTCGCGATCTTTTGCAAAAATTCTTTCATATCGGCTGATATGGTCCGCTTGACCGTTATCTAATTGAAAGTAGAAAATTTGCATCCCTTTCTAAAAAGCACTCGTCCAACATTTAGCCGTGCGGCGATCCGGCCGGCTTGTCTCCTCGGTTGAAATTTCGGTACCGGAATATTACGATTTCATTGTCTCGAGAATCCGACCGATTTTTCCAGCACTAATATAAAATCCAGGATAAGAATTCAGATTTGATATCACAAGAATTTTTAAAACCCGGGGGCAGAGAATTTCTATGGGCCGCCGGCATAGAAAACACATTTGTACCGCAGACGCGGCCCGGCCATCGCTCGCTTGAGGAATATGAGCTGATGGGCCACTACGATCATTGGCGCGAAGATCTCGCACTAGCGAGCGACCTCGGGCTGCAGGCGATGCGCTGGGGCGTGCCCTGGTACCGCGTTGAGCCTGAACCAAACAAATTCGACTGGTCGTGGCTCGATCAGGTCATTCCCTATATGGTCGAGGATCTGAAGATCCTTCCGATCATCGACCTCATGCATTACGGCTGCCCATTCTGGCTCAAGCGCGAATTTGCGAACAAAGATTATCCAAAATACGTCGCACGCTATGCGGCGGCATTCGCCGACCGCTATAAGCATCTGATCAAATGGTACACGCCGCTGAACGAACCTATCATCAATTCCCTCATGTGTGGTATGCGCGGGCTCTGGCCGCCATATCTTAAGGGCGAATCAGGTTATATACGTATCATGATGCAGCTCGCCCGCGGCATCGTTCGTACCGTACGCGCGATCAAGGAGATCGACCCGACGTCCGTCATGGTGCACGTAGAGGCGACCGGTCTTACACGCACCGTGCGCGAGGACCTGTCGGCGCTGGCCCGCGAAGAGCAACATCGCGGCTATCTTTGCTACGACCTTGTCTCGGGACGTTTGACGCACGACCATCTGCTGTTTTCATGGCTGGTACGAAACGGCGTTTCGCCGGATGACATCGACGAACTCAAGCAAAACAGCATTTCGCTCGACGTCGTAGGAATGAATTTTTATCCGCAGTGGTCGACGAAGCAGCTCTATATTGACAAAAAGGGGAAGCTGGCATTTCGCGAGACGGAGCCGGAAGGCGACGGTTTCGGTGAGCTGATCCGGCATTATTATGACCGCTATCAGGTGCCGA
Source organism: Acidobacteriota bacterium (assembly GCA_023436495.1). Classification (GTDB taxonomy): domain Bacteria; phylum Acidobacteriota; class Blastocatellia; order Pyrinomonadales; family Pyrinomonadaceae; genus OLB17. Next base: position 58,411 of record JAEZIT010000071.1, on the reverse strand, counting down.
TCATGATCACGGAAACCAGTGCCGTCGGCAGCGATGAGGTGCGTTCGCATTGGCTGCGTTCATCGGTTTCGATGATCAAATCGCTCCGGGGCGAAGGTGTTCCGGTGATCGGTTATACATGGTTCCCATTATTCACGATGATCGATTGGCGTTATCGATTTTCGATGGAACCGCTCGAGGATTTCTATCTCGAACTCGGCCTTTATCGTCTAAACCGTGAACAGCATGGTCCGCGATGGCTTCCGACAAATCTGGTTCCCCAGATCAAGGAATACATTGCGAATTCGCAGGAGTATGTCGGCACTCTTGCCGAGCAGCCGGCATTGGTTTAAGTGAGCTCGGACGCGCCCGCGCTTGCTTCGAACACGTATATATCCGGCGCATAACCGAACACGCCGGAAAACTTCTCTGCGGTCCGCTGTTGAAAGCCCTCCCACGCTTCGACTTTCAGCAGGGTCACGGTACATCCGCCGAATCCTCCGCCCGTCATCCGCGACCCGAAAATGCCGTCTATTTGCATCGCCGTGTCCACCAGAACGTCAAGCTCGTCACAGCTTACCTCGTAATCATGCCGCAGCGATTCATGGGACGCGAACATCAATTCGCCCATCTGTTGTGCTCGTCGTTCGCGAAGAGCGTCCGCTGCTTCGACCGTGCGCGCATTTTCGGTTATCACATGCTTCGCCCGCTTTCGGATGGTCGGCGGAAGGGTCTCCGAAAGGCCTTCGAACTCTGCCACATCAACATCTCGCAGGCTTCTGACCGACGGGTTCTTTTTGGCGATCAGCTTTACCGCCTCCTCACATTCCTCGCGGCGAGTGTTATATTCCGTCGATGCAAGTTCGTGCTTTACCTTCGTGTCGCAGACGGCGATCATCGCGCCGTCGATATCCACGGGAATATCGACCGTCTCCAGCGACCGGCAATCAAGGAACAGAGCGTTCCCTCTGCACGCTAATGCCGAGGTGAACTGGTCCATTATTCCCGATCTGATCCCAACGAATTCGTGCTCGGCCTTTTGTGCAGCAAACGCCAATTTTCTCGGGTCCGCGTCTATACCGTTCACGCCAAGGATCGCTGAACCGATCGAAACCTCGATCGCGGCTGACGATGAGAGGCCCGCACCGACGGGCACGTTCGAAGAAAATACAAGATCGACGCCGGACTTTAGGTCAAAATCATCCAAAAGGCTTCGTGCCGTGCCTTCTGCATAATCGCGCCAGTTTCCGCGACGTTTCACGGGTTCTTCTGCAAGATCGAATTCGTGGGATTCACCGAGGTCGAGGGCGTGAATAATAAATCTCGTATCATCGCGAACAACGGCTGCGGCCTGTGACTCGCGGTCGATCGCGAAGGGCATCACGAAACCGTCGTTATAATCCGTGTGTTCGCCGATCAGATTCACACGGCCCGGCGCGCGAAAAACGCGCGGCCGTTTCCCGAAGATCTCTACGAATCGTTCGCGGACATCTTGCATTATCACATCTCCCATTTCACCGGTTTGATCAGATCTCGCAATTCCGCGGCCTTGTCCTCCGGCAATGTGTCATTGATGAACATGCCCGCACCGGCTTCGCTGCCGGCAAGGTATTTCAATTTCTCTGCCGTCCGCATCGGCGGATAGAATTCTATGTGAAAGTGGTAATAACCGTGATCGCCGCCGTCTGTCGGCCGCTGGTGGATGGACATAATGTAGGGAAACGATCGGTGAAAGAGCTCGTCGAAACCTGCCAGGACCTGTTTCATCACTTCCGCAAGCCCGCGCATTTCCCTATCGGTCATGTCAGTAAATGCCTGCAGATGCCGCCGCGAAACTATATGCGTTTCGTAGGGATACCTGGCAAAAAAAGGGATGAATGCAGCGAAAGTGTCGTTTTCTGCAACGATCCGTCGGCCGTCCTTGAATTCCAGATCGAGTATCTCGCACATTAGGCATTCGCCGGTGCGTTCATGATGGGCCTGAAACTGCTCGAGTTCGTCTTCGATCTTCGGAGGGATGAATGGATAAGCATATATTTGTCCGTGCGGGTGATGGAGCGTAACACCGACGGCTTCGCCTTTATTCTCGAAGATGAAAACGTACTTTACGAAATCCAGGGCGCCCAGCCCCAGAAACCTCTGACGCCACACCCGGATCAATCTGTAAATGCGATCCACCGGTTCCGCGGCCAGCGATGTCGTGTGCACCGGTGAGTAGAGGACCACTTCGCACACGCCTTGCGAAGGCCTTACCTGATATATTCCGTCCGATTCGATAACAGGCTGCTCGGGATGAGTTTTCAGGCTTGGGAAACGATTCTCGAATGAGACGATGTCATAATCCGGCTCCGGAACTTCGGTCGGAAATCCTCCCGGCTTCGTCGGGCAAAGCGGGCAGAAATCCGGCGGCGGCAGAAACGTCCTGTCCTGCCGGTGCGTTGCCGTCGCGACCCATTCTCCGGTCAGCGGATTATAACGAAGTTCAGACATTCTTATCGTCGGGCGGGGGCTGCATAGTAGCCTCCTCGCCCGATCCATCATCGAACGTGTAAAAGATCATGTAACGGCCGTCCTTAAGCAGGATGCGCCGGCATTGCATCTTGACCGTCGATTCGACCTCTTCCGTTTCGCAGTCCATTTCCTCCTATGCGATCGTGTCCAAGTTGCCAACACGGCTTCCGTTCGCGTACGGCACGGCGCTGGGCCTTACCGTCATCGCCGAAGCTTCCTTGCGCTTCATGCCTTCGATCTTGCCGTAAACCGTCAATGCCTGAGCGACGATCTGGTCCATGTTGTAGTACTTATAGGTCGCCAGCCGTCCGACAAAATGCACCTCGGGCATCATGTCCGCAAGAGCTTTGTACTTATTATAAAGCTCAGCATTCTCACGCCTCGGGATCGGATAATACGGGTCGCCGTCCGCACGCGGGTATTCATAAACGATCCCCGTCTTGTTGTGCGTTTGTCCGGTCAGGTATTTGAATTCCGTTACACGCGTATACGGCTGGTCGTTCGGATAGTTGATCACCGGCGCGCTTTGATAGATCTCCGTATCATGCGTTTCATGCCGAAACTCCAGCGACCGGTACGGCAGTTTCCCGTAACGATAATCGAAATACGAATCGACCGGGCCCGTGTAGATCATTTCCTTGAATTTCACATCTCGGAGTATCTCGCGATAATCGCAATTGAGCAGCACTTTTATATTCGGGCTGTCGAGCATGTTCTCGAACATCCGCGTATAGCCGTTCAGCGGCATCGCCTGATACGTATCCGTAAAATAGCGGTCGTCACGGTTTGTCCGCGTCGGAACACGCGATGTAACGGAAGCATCCAACTCCGATGGATCGAGCCCCCACTGCTTTCGCGTATAACCGCGGAAGAATTTTTCGTATAGCTCCTTGCCCACCGCATTGACCACGACGTCCTCCGACGTTCTCACGGGATCGCGTTTCTCACGGATCTTCTCGAAAAACTCACCGACCTCAAGCGCCGTCAGGTTCATCCCGTACAGCTTGTTCACCGTGTCCAGATTTATCGGGATCGGCACAAGCATCCCGTCAACGCATGCAAGCACGCGATGCTGATATTCTCGCCATTTCGTAAATCTCGAAAGATATTCAAAAACGTCCCTGGAATTGGTATGAAAAATATGCGGGCCGTATTTATGTATCAGAATTCCGTCGTCGTTATAACAATCATAAGCGTTGCCGCCAATATGCGGACGCTTGTCACAGATCAAAACCTTTTTATTGGAGCCGTTAGCAAGCCGCTCCGCCAGCACACTGCCGGCAAATCCGGCTCCTACTATCAAATAATCAAACATTTCCTTAACCCCCCTTAGATCGTTAATTCAATACAATTTCGTTCAAACCGCGAGATTTGATACGGCGATCGGTTTGGAGAGCTCCTGTTCGATCAACTGTTTCATTTCCGACCATGTTTTGTCCCAAGACCTTTCACTTAGAAAGGAATCTACGCGTACTATCCAGTCCTTTTGCCTCTCCTCCTGCAATAGCCGTTCCGCGGCCCGTTCGAATTCCTCCGCCGTCGCGGCAATGTCAACAAGGCCCGCCTCGCCATACGGCCGAATTACATCGCGGATAGGCGTCGATATGACGGGCTTTCCGGCCGCGAGGTATTCCGGCGTTTTTGTCGGGCTTATAAATTTTGTCGATTCATTAAGTGCGAATGGCATTATTGCTATGTCCCATCCGGCGAGATAAGCCGGCAGCTCGTCATACTGTTTACCTCCGAGATAGTGAATGTTCTGCCGCCGGGGCAGGTCATCTTCGCTGATCTTTACCACCGGGCCGACCATGGCAAATTGCCAATCCGGCCGCCTTGATGCGAGTTCATCAAGCAGAGCCAGGTCCAGCCGTTCGTCGATAACGCCGCAATACCCTAAACGCGGGTGCGCGATGCGTGCCTGGTCCGCCGGGTCGTCGCTGATAGAACGTGCCGCCGAAAAATGTTCAAAATCGATGCTCGACGGAAATGCATGTACGTTCGAATGCCTTCCACGTTTGGCCTCATAAAGGCTTTGTCCGCCGGTAAATACGACGTCTGCTTTTTCGAGCAGCAGCCGCTCATTCTCGAGCAGATCGGCCGGGGCAAACTTGAACGCCGACAGCTCGTCCATACAATCGTAAACGACCGCCAGCGGCCTGATATGATCGCTCCACGGCAGCATCTGCGGCGTGTAGTACCAGCTGACAAATTCGTCGATCTTACGGTCAGCGATCAAACCGTCCAAAAGCGCGCGCAGCGTATCGTGCGTCTCCTTTGCTTCACTATCTGCCGGAAGATGCGGAACAACAACATGCAGCCCGCCTTGGCGTTCGGAAATATCCAGCCTCGGCTTGTCTTCATCGAAAACGGGTTCTTCAATAAAGAAAACGCGTCGTTCGTCTGCAAATCTGCTTATTAAATGTTGTGGCCGCTGGTAAACAAAATCCCAGCGAAGGTGTGAAAAACAAACGAGGTCAAATTTGGGACCGCCCAGGTCCGCGGATACTGAAAGATTCACCATAGTATTTAGATAATTCCATATTGCGGCCAACACAAAGCCCAATATCATCCGTTTTTAGAGGACATTGTCTATTGTATTGCAACCGTACTGAGCTATCTGTATGTTGCAATACGCGGGCCAGAGAAGAGGGCAGCGCATCAGCCGGCTTTCTGCGCTGCGCTTTCTGAGCAGTTCGGGCAAAGGTCGCCGCGAAGCACGACGCTGAAACGTGTTCCGGCGAAGTATGAGATCTCCTGCCATCTGCCGCGGCTATCGGCGACATTGTTATGGCATTTGCCGCAGAGCGAAAATTCTCCCGGGACCTCTTCCGTTTCATCGGAAGCATGAATGCCGTCCGAGTTCGCAGAATTATCGTTCTGCCACGCCGCATTTATCATCAAACGCCTTCCTAAGCTGCGAGGATCAAGCGAACTTACATAATGCTTATATCCTTCGGCGATCGATTCGTAACATTCGCAGGCGGATCTTTCCAAACCGCGACGGTCTGTAATGGTGATCGCGCCGCGAACGTAATCTATCAGTCCGTCTTCTTTAAGGCTGGTAGCGGCAAGAGTTACGCTGGGCCGGTGGACGCACAACATCTGCGCGATCGAATCCTGGGTGATCTTTACCTTATGGCCCTTTGTGCGGTCGTCGCACATCAATAAGAGCCGCGCAAGCCGCTCGCGGACCGGATGATGGTTGTCACACGCCCCGACCTGCGCCACTTGTTCGAAAAAGACAGCGGCATAATTGAAAACAAATTGCTGCATGGCCTCGCTGCTTTCGAAGATCGCACGAAATTTATCAGCCTTCAGACGCAGGCTGTTGCCGCTCGTCTGAACTGTCGTTTCCCTGGACGCGGTCGAGCGCGCCAACAAAAGGCTTATGCCGGCCATACCTTCGAATCCTACGATCCCGGATTCAATGCTCGCGCCGTCGTCAAACACCGTAAGCGACGAGATGATGCAGGTTTCGGGGAAATACAGATCGTTTATCGGCGCATTCGGATGATAGACGATATCACCGCGTTTCATGCGCACTCGTTCAAGGAAGGGCAGTATTGCCCTGAAGTCCTTTTCCGGCAAAGCACTTAAAAGCCGGTTTTGTGTCACCCTTTGAGGAACGGGCTCCATTTGACAACCTCCACTCTTGTCTTACTAGCTGAATTAAAACCGTACACTCTCTCCAGCGTTGCAATCGATGTGCCCAATCTGGCACATCCGGTATTCCTGAGGTTCGAGGCGGCATTGTATGCGAGCTAACAGAAGCTAGAAACGGTCAAAGGTGCTAATCTAGTAATCTAATCGACCAATGACGATTTGTTGGAATTATGAGTACGGACAAGGAGTTTAGAAGTTTTATCATGGGTGGGTTCGAATGTTCGACTCACCGAAGACGTAACGGCGACAGGCTGGATCTTATCGCCTCGACCGGCCATGATCGATTTGCGAATGGAGATTACCGGCGCCTGGCCGATCTCGGGATCCTCACGGCGCGCGACGGGCTTCGCTGGCATTTGATCGAGACGGAACCTTTCAATTACGACTTTTCAAGCGCCGAAGCACAGATAGCCGCCGCGGCCGATGCGGGCGTTCAGGTGATCTGGGATATTTTTCATTACGGCTTTCCGGACGATCTCGATATATTCTCGGATGAGTTTCGCGAACGCTTCGCGTCCTTCGCGGCCGCCGCTGCCGCTCATTTGGCAGAGCGGTCGCCCGGACCGTTGTACGTGTGCCCTGTGAATGAGATCTCTTTCTTTTCGTGGATCGCGGGTGAGGTCGGCAATTTCCATCCGAAAGCGAGAAAGCGCGGCGATGAACTTAAACGGCGAATGGTCGAAGCGTCCGTCGCGTCTATGAACGCAATGCGTGAAACCGTTCCCGATATTACCTTCATACATACCGATCCGGCCATCCACGTGATAGGAGCCAAAAATGACCCTGCCTCCCAGCGTGCGGCCGAATCCTACCGTCAGGCGCAGTTTCAGGCTTACGATATGCTGTCCGGCCGGCGTGACCCGGAGCTTGGCGGGCACGAGGATCATCTTCAGATGATCGGCCTGAACTACTATTTTCATAATCAGTGGCGTTATCCGAACCGGCGTAAGATCCCGCTCGGGCATCCGGACTACAGGCCGTTCAGCGAGATACTCCGCGAATATTACGACCGCTACCGCAAGCCGATCCTGATTGCTGAAACCGGCATCGAAGACGACGAACGTCCAATTTGGTTCCGGTACGTTTGCGAACAGGTGCGCGAAGCAATGACCGCCGGCGTAGATGTCCGCGGCGTCTGTCTATATCCGATCGTTAATCATCCGGGATGGGAAGACGAACGTCATTGTCATAACGGCCTGTGGGATTATTTGGACGAGAAGAACGAGCGGGCTGCGTTTCTTCCGCTCGAGGAAGAAATAAAACGACAGGCTGCGATCTTTGAGGATTTCGGTACGGCTATTTCTCGGCGAGGCCGAGCTTCGACTGCGGGGTAAAGATATGGGCCGGTTCTTCGGCCAACCTGACAGTGTGGGCGGGCTGTTCGGCCGCTAGGTTAGATTCCGGCAGATATTCGGTGAACAATTTCCGAATACCATTCTCGTCGTTGGCATCGACCGCTTGCTGGAAATCTTTGAGAAGCGCGCCAACCTCATCGTTTGTATAACGAGCGATCTTTCCGATAAAGATCTTCGGGTTGCGCGTTTTCAACAGATTTTCGCCGGTGATTTCGAGCTCCTCGAATAGCTTTTCGCCCTGGCGGATCCCCGTAAACACGATATCTATATCCTCGTACGGCGTCAGGCCCGACAGCCGTATCATATCCTCCGCAAGGTCGAGAATCCTGACCGGCTGGCCCATGTCCAGAATAAAGATCTCGCCGCCGCTGCCGAGTGCTCCTGCCTGCATCACAAGCTGCGAAGCCTCCGGTATGGTCATAAAATACCGGGTCATCTCCTTGTCGGTCACAGTGATCGCGCGGCCTTTCTGTATCTGTTCGCGAAAGATAGGAACGACCGAGCCTGCCGACCCCAGGACGTTTCCGAAACGCACGGCGACATATTTCGTCTCAAAGTGCTGGTCGAGCGCCTGCACGACTATTTCGGCGATTCGCTTTGACGCCCCCATGACAGAGGTCGGATTCACCGCCTTGTCGGTTGAGATCATCACGAAATCCTTCACGCCGAACTCGCCCGCGAGTTTGCCGATCGAGCGGGTCGCGAAGACGTTGTTCTTGATCGCCTCGCAGATGTTCGCTTCCATCAGCGACACGTGTTTATGTGCGGCCGCGTGAAAGACGATGTCCGGTCGATAGCGGTCGAATATCTCGCGCATCCGCGCTTCGTCGCAAATGTCCGCTATCAGCGGAACGGTCGGTGCTTGCGGATGTTCGGCCGACAGCTCCATTCCGATCTGGAACAACAGAAATTCCGAACGTTCGACCAGCAGCAGGTGTTTTGGCGAATACGCGGTGATCTGCCGGACAAGTTCCGACCCGATCGATCCGCCCGCTCCCGTCACCATTACGGTTTTGCCGCCCAGAAATTCGTGCAGGTTGCGGTCGTCTAGCGTCACCGGATCGCGCCCGAGAAGGTCTTCGATCTGCACGTCGCGAATGCGGTTCACCGAAACTCGCCCGTTCGCAAGCTCGTTCAGGCTCGGCACTATCTGGGCCTTTACCGGGACCGCCGAGCATATGTCCATGATCCGGCGGATCTCCTTGCCCGTCGCATTGTCTTCGGCAATTACTACCTGCTTGATGTTAAGTTCGTCGACCAATCGGCCCAGGTCTTCCGTTGTACCGAGGACCTTGATTCCGCCGACGCTCCCGCCCTTCTTTCGCGTATCGTCGTCGACAAATCCTCGTATCTCGACATCGGCATCGACCCGTCCGGCCATTTCCTTGACGAGCGTCGCACCCATACGGCCTGCTCCGACGATCAGTGCCGGATGGCGTTTCGGCTTGCGCTTGCCGCCGCGAGAGCGTTTTTTGTCGCTCATTTCATACAGGAATCGCCGCGAAACGCGAAGCGCCAGCAATCCGCCGAATGCCAGGACAGTGTCGATCAGGATCACTGAGATAGGTACCTGCCACAGGTTAAATTCCGTGACCGTAAGCAGGAACCTGAGCGACAGCATGATCGCGCCCGAAATGACCGCCGCTTTTAGGAAAACCTTTATATCGCCGATACTTACGTAACGCCAAATGATGGAATATGCGCCGACGATGAATAAAGCCGAAAATTGCACCAGCACGACAAACGGCAGCTGGCTCAGGGCCGTCTCCCAATGATAATCGCCGAGCTGGATATTGATCGCCGGCAAATAGGCGAGCAGGAACGCCGTACACAGCACGAAAAGGTCCGCCAGAAACTGTACCGGACGGCGCAGGAACCAAAGACTTTCAGTTATATGTTTCTCGTCGTGCACTTATTTCGGCGTGAACCACTTAATCTGCGTATACAACGAACTTACATCGGCATTACTCGGCTGTCAATATTTATATTATCACGCAGGACTTTCTTTTCGCTGGCAACGAATCCAATAAAAGGTTGAATCAAAAGCCTTTGTAGGATATTCTAAACGCCGAATGGAGTAAGTGTTTCAATAAATGAAGACCAAGTTCCCGATCGTTCTATCCCTCGCACTCATACTTTTCCAGACCGCATTCGGACAGCAGGAAACGGCCGATTCGAAAGGCTATCTTGTCGGCCCGGGTGACGAGATCACAGGAAAGGTCCTGGGCGAGCCTCAGTTTGACTTCGTCGCTACGGTCGACGAAGACGGACGTATCGAAGTGCCGTTCTTCGACAAACCTATCATGGCGAAATGCCGTACGGAACGCGAACTTCGCACCGAAGTTACAAAGCTGCTCGCGAAATACCTGCGCAGTCCGCAGGCAAGCGTCCGCGTAACGCAGCGTAACAGCCGGCCGCCGGTCAGCATTTACGGCGAGGTACGCCAGCAGCAGCAGGTAAACCTAACGCGCAAGGCGCATCTTCTTGAACTTATATCATTCGCCGGCGGCGTCTCGGACAAAAGCGGCGGCATGGTACAGGTCTTCCGTACGAGAGAACCGCTTTGCACGGAACCCGCCGCCGAAGATAAGTGGAAAGCCGACAGCGGCGACGTGCTCGACGTGCCTTCGCGGATCTACAGCCTTGCCAGCCTTCGAATGGGCCGCGAGGAGGCGAATCCCGAGATATATCCCGGCGACATTATCGTCGTCCAAAAGGCAGCTCCCGTTTACGTCACCGGGGAAGTTATTCGCCCGGGCGAATTAAGTATTCCGGAAGGCGGATTGCCCTTGATGCAGGCGGTTGCAATGGCCAGCGGCATCACTCGCGAAGCAAAGACAAAGACAATTACCATCTATCGCCGCAAGGAAGGTGCCGCCGATCCTGAGATAATCAAGGTCAGCTACGACGATATCAAAAAGGGGGCGAAGGACGATGTCATGCTTCAGCCCTTCGATATTGTCGAGGTCGACAAGGCCGCAAAGAAATTTACGGATTTCCTACTGGAATTCGTGACGGGTGTCCCGAACCGCATCCCGATCCCGATACGGACCTTTTAACGGGCTTACTTAATCGGCCGCATACAGGCGGTCGATCACGTCCTTGTATTTTTCATCAACGACCCGGCGCTTTATCTTAAGCGTCGGCGTCATCTCGCCGCCGTCCACCGTCATCTCGTTTTCCAGCAGCGCGAACTTCTTTACCTTTTCGAATTGGGCAAGGCCCTCGGTGTGAGCGGCGATCTGACGTTCGAACAGATCGTTTATTCGCGGGCTCGCGATAAATTCGGCGGGCGTCTTTAGGTCGAGCCCCTTATGCCGCGCGTATGATTCAAGCTGATCGAAATTCGGCACGATCAACGCCGCCGGGAATTTGCGCTTGTCGCCGACCAGGACGGCCTGGCTGACGAACCGCGAAGATTTGAGAAGCTGTTCGATATGAGACGGCGCGATATACTTTCCGCCCGAGGTCTTGAACAGCTCCTTCTTACGGTCGGTTATCTTTAGGAAGCCGTCGCCGTCGATCTCGCCGATGTCGCCCGTGCGGAACCACCCGTCGTCCGAAAAGGCTTCGGCGTTGGCCTGCGGCCGGTTGTAATACCCGAGCATGATGCCCGGCCCGGCCGCTTCGATCTCGCCGTCCGCCGCTATCCTTATCTGCACGTTCCTGATCGGCTTGCCCACCGTTCCGACCCGTGTGAACAGTGGATTGTTCGAGGTAAGCACAGGCGACGTCTCGGTCAAACCGTAGCCCTGCATTATCGGTATGCCCGCGCCGATAAAGATCAGATAAATGTCGTCCGAAAGCGCCGCGCCGCCCGTGATGCAGAAACGCAGGTTTCCTCCAAAAAATGCGCGGAGCTTCGAATAAACGATCCGGTCGGCGACCGCGTGCTTGATCTTCAAAAACGTTGAAGGCGCAGTGCCCGCCTGTCCGACGGCGGCGAATTCCTTGGCCGTCTCGATCGCCCAATCGAATATCGATTCCTTGACCGAGCTCGATTGCCCCGCCGCAAGCTTTGCCTTCGCGTAAACCTTCTCAAAGATCCGCGGCACACCTATGAAAAGCGTCGGGCGGATCTCCTGCAGATTGTCCGGGACCTTCTCGATCGATTCGGCGTAGAATATACGCATTCCATTGAAGATATACAGGTACATCCCGGTGCGTTCGAAAATATGCGAAAGCGGCAGCACCGACAGGCAATGGTCCTCGCGTGAAAATGTATATTTTTCGCCGGCGTCGATCACGTTCGAAACGATGTTGGAATGCGACAGCATCACGCCCTTCGGCTCGCCGGTCGTTCCGCTTGTGTATATCAGCGTAGCAACGTCGTCCGGCCCCACCGTGCTGCGCAGACGCCCGATCAGTTCCGGGTCTTCGTCGCGTAGCATTCTCCCCGCTGCTTCCAATTCGGCCAGCGACATCGTTCCCGGGCCGTCAACGCCCGTGCCGTCAAAGAACACTACATGCTCCAGCGTCGGACAGCCTTCGGCCGCGTCGCGGATCGCTTCATATTCGCCGCGTCCCTGAATGAACAGCACACGCGTTCCTGAATCTTTCAGTATGAATTCAACCGAATTCGACGTCAGCGTCGTATAGATCGGCACGTCCGCAAAACCGCCGAATTGGCATCCCGCGTCCGCGAGCGTCCATTCCGGTGAATTCGGCGCCAGGATCGCTGCCCGGTCGCCCTTTCGCATCCCCAGCGAATAAAGCCCCATCGCGATGTCTTCGCTGCGCGTGACCGCGTCCGCCGACGAAATGGCCTGCCATTTGCCGTCCCGCTTATAGTTAAATGCGTCCTTATGCGGATACTTTTCCGCCGACCGGATGAACAATTCGCACAGCGTCCGCGGCTCGTCCGGAAACAGCGGTATGCCGCGCGGCACATGCGTCCGCACGCGGGTCCCGTGGTCTATGGCCGTCTCATTCACCTATCGAAGAATACCTCCAAAAAATATCTTCATCACCTCGCCTGCCATCGGCTGCAGCGGGTAGGACTTTTCCGAGATGATCCAGTTCGTGACCATCTCATCGATCGCGCCGTAAAGTATCTTCGCCGCGACCACCGGTTTTATGTCGTTTCGAAACGCTCCCGACCGCTGCCCGTCCGCGATCGTCGCGCGGATTATGTCCAGGTACTCCGCGAAACCCGCCGCCGAAAATTCCTGCATGAACTTTGTCGAACCGCGCAGCTCGATCTGAAACACGATTGCAAGGTCGCGGTCCGCTCCCAAACGCTCCAGGTGAAGCTCCGCTATGCGCCGCAGCCTTTCTTCCGGCCCGTCTATCCCCGCAAGCTCCTTCTTGCCTTCGGCGATGAATTCCGCCATCGCCCGGTCGAAGATCGAATGCAGTATCTCGTCCTTGCTCTTGAAATAAAGATAGACCGTTCCGTCCGCAATGCCGGCGGCCCTTGCTATATCGGAAACTTTTGAATTGAAAAAGCCCTTTTCGGCGAAGACCTTTATAGCGGCGCGAAGGATCGCCTCGCGTTTATCGCCGACGGCGGCCCTTGCGGGTAGATTTGCGATACGTGCGGATCGTGACATAGGCCGTGTATGAATGAATGCTCATTCATTGAACCATAGCCTAAAAGAATTATCGAAATAAATCAACAAAAATCGGGGAATGGCGAATTGCTGCTGAGGGTTTTGAATGGCGGAGAGGACAGGACTCGAACCTGCAAGCGGTTTCCCGCGGTAGTTTTCAAGACTACTGCCTTACCAATTAGGCTACCTCTCCGTGCCGCCGCTTGGGCGAACAAAAAATATACCGCAAATCGCGGCGTGAAACAAACCTCTTGTCGTGCGGACACAAAAAAACACGAGACGTCCGGCGCCTCGTGTTGAGCAGGAATCCGCATTACGAATCCCCAGGAGAAGTGTCCGGGCCGGGCTATTTTCCGCCCGCCGAATTAATGTCCTGTCTATTGCCGCCCGATGCGAGCAGCCGCGATATACGCGAATCGAGCTCCGTCGATTTATCAAACCCGCTCGTCTTCAACTGGACCGTGCCTGTCTGGTCCAGGACGAAATGGGCCGGGAATCCGATATTGATATTGCCGTTGCGGTCGCGGTCGGCATACTGGAGCACGACGCCGAAGCTGTTTGCCAGATGATTGAAATTGAACGGCGTTTTGCGTACGTAATTTTCGATCTTCGCTTCGTTTTCCGTCGTCAGGGCCAGGAATACAACATCCTGCCCGCGGTAGCGGTCCGCAAGGCGGTTAAGCTTCGGGATCTCCGCGTGACAGATCGCACATTTCGTCGACCAAAATGTTAAAACAACTATCTTTCCCTGCAGGCCGTTCAGGTCATAGACCTTGCCGTCCATTGATTGTGCGGAAAAACGCGGAGCGGCCGCACCGGGCCTCAGGCTTTGTTGGGCGATCGCGGATGCAGAAAGCACCAGCGACAAAACTATGATGGACAGAATTTTCATGATTACTACTAACGAAGGCTAACGATGTTAAAGGATGTTCAACACCCTCTATTTAAAATATACTTTTAATACGGGATTTGTCCAGAAAATCGAGACAAAAATCAATTCTCTTTGCGTCCCGCACGATGCTTGTAAATTAGCCTGCTAATTGTCCACCGAAAATGAAGAAATCCCTTGCTCATGCTAAAATTTTTAAATGCTTCTCGAATCGCTCGAAGTCCAGAATTTCCGCAATTTAGAGGGAAGGATCGCCTGCGGAAACGGTCTGAACATCCTGTTCGGGGAGAACGGGCACGGTAAGACCAATTGGCTCGAAGCCATTTATATCCTGGCAACGACCCGATCGTTCAAAACCGTAAAACTACAAGAAACTATCCGGTTTGGCGAGACACTGGCCATCATTCGCGGCCGTGTTCGCCAGTCTGAGGAGATCTACCGCGATCAGCAAGTAGCGGTAGAATCGACTATAAAAAGTTTTTCCGTCAATGGCAAGAAGGAAACGGCCCAACGCTACCTCGGCCAGCTTCATGCCGTCGTCTTTAACGCCGATGAACTTGAAATAGTCCGCGGTTATCCCGAATCGCGCCGCCGCTTTCTCGACGACGGCATTGTCGGCATCTATCCGCCGTTTGTACAGACGCTGGCCGATTATTCAAAGGTCGTCCGTCAAAAGAATGCACTGCTGCAAAACGCACGGGATAAAGAATTTACGCTTGAAAAAACGGCCGCGGCTCTCGAACCCTGGAACGAACAGCTTGCCTCGCTCGCCAGCCGCATTTACCGCTCGCGCCTCCGCTTTATCGAGCGCTTGAACGCCGTTCTCGAAAAAAAGCTCTTCGGGCGCGAAGAGATCTCTATCCGCTATCTTTCCTCGCTCGAAGGCAAGGGCGACCTCTCCGATTACGAATCGCTCATTGCCGAACGCCTGCAGCTCCGCGTCCAGGCCGAACTTGTCGCCGGGCATTCCCTGATCGGCACCCATCGTGACGACCTCGAAATTCTTTTCGACGGCCACGACCTGCGGAAATTCGGCTCTTCCGGACAGCAGCGCAGCGCGCTCCTCGTGCTCCAGCTCGCGAATATCTCCGTTTATTTTGAACAGCGCAACGAATATCCGTTGTTCCTGCTCGACGATATCGACGCCGAACTCGACTATACGCGTATCGGCCAACTGCTCGAATATCTGGACGGAAAAACGCAGGCATTCGTGACGACCTCAAAGGAGAGTTTCGTCGAAAGATTTGCGGGCCCGGCGACGGTTTTCAGGGTCGCGGACGGCCTTGCGAATACCGTGAAATAGACGGCACTTAGGGCCGCTTTCGGCTATCAAAAACCGCATAAAAATGCTATAATAATTCATTGATCTGGAGTCAGGATTTACTTCCTAGCAGATCAGCTTTTTAATGTGGCCTTCCCCGGTCGGACATTACCCGCGATCGACGGTTATTTTTGATCAATTCATCGTTTAATGCAGCGTTTTTCGCGGCGGTGACGGCTTGAGTGGTGGGCATAAGCAGAACACAAAGCACTTATAAACAGAGGTTATTACGACATTGGCTAAAGCAAAGACAGATTACGGGGCGGATCAGATAACGGTTTTAGAAGGGCGCGATGCCGTCCGAAAGCGTCCGGCGATGTATATCGGCTCAACCAGCGAGATCGGCCTTCACCATCTCGTTTACGAAGTGGTGGACAATTCCGTCGACGAAGCCCTTGCAGGATACTGCGACACGATCGAAGTGACCATCCATATGGACAATTCGATCACGGTCGTCGATAACGGCCGCGGCATTCCCGTGGATATTCACAAACAAGAGGGCCGGTCGGCGGCCGAGGTCGTTCTTACGATCCTGCACGCCGGCGGTAAATTCGATTCGAACTCGTACAAGGTCTCGGGCGGCCTGCACGGCGTCGGCGTAAGCTGCGTCAACTTCCTATCGGAATGGCTCAGGCTTGAGATCTGGCGTGACGGAAAGACGCATGAGCAGGAATACAAGACCGGTATCCCTGTCGCTCCGCTTGCCGTGACCGGAAAGACGACGAAGCGCGGCACCAAGATCACCTTCAAACCGGATACTGAGATCTTCGAGATGACCGTTTACAGCTTTGAAAAGCTCTCGGAACGGCTCCGCGAGAAGGCATTCCTGAACAAGGGAATTCGCATCTTTATCAAGGACGAACGCGAAGAAGAAGAGAAATCGCACGAATTCTATTACAAGGGCGGCATCGCCGAATTCGTAAAGCACCTTAACAAGAACAAGAGCCCGCTGCACGACGAACCGCTTTATTTCGAGCACGAATCCGACGGTCTGTCGATCGAGGTGTCGATGCAGTACAACGACAGCTACGACGAAAAGATCTTCTCGTTCGCCAACAACATCAACACCGTTGACGGCGGAACGCACCTCTCCGGTTTCCGCGGGGCTTTGACGCGTACTATCAACAGTTACGCCGAAAGCTCCGGCATGATGAAGAACGCCAAGACGGCACTTACCGGCGACGACGTCCGCGAAGGGCTGGTGGCCGTGGTCAGCGTCAAAATACCGCAGCCGCAGTTCGAAGGTCAGACAAAGGGCAAATTGAATTCCCCGGTAAAGGGGCCGGTCGAATCGTTCCTGAACGAAAAGCTCGGCGAATTTTTCGAACAGAATCCGAACGTCGCCAAAAAGATCGTCGGAAAGGCCGTCGATGCTTCACGCGCACGCGAGGCCGCACGCAAGGCACGCGAGATCGTCCGCAAAAGCGCGCTCGGTACTTCGACACTGCCCGGAAAACTGGCGGATTGCCAGGAAAAAGACCCGGCATTGTCCGAACTGTATATCGTCGAGGGCGATTCAGCGGGCGGGTCGGCCAAACAGGGCCGCGACCGCAAGAATCAGGCAGTTCTGCCGCTCAAGGGCAAGATCCTGAACGTCGAAAAGGCGCGGTTCGACAAAATGCTCGGCCACGGCGAGATCAAGGCGCTCATCACGGCGCTCGGCACAGGCATCGGAAAGGACGATTTCGATATTTCGAAGCTTCGTTACCACAAGATCTGTCTTATGACGGACGCCGACGTGGACGGAAGCCACATCCGTACGCTGCTGCTTACGTTCTTTTACCGCCAGATGCCGGAGCTGCTCGAGAACGGCTATGTTTATATCGCTCAGCCGCCGCTCTACAAGGTAAAACGCGGCAGAAAGGAAGAGTACATCAAGGACGAAAAGGCGATGTTCCGCTACCTGATGAAACAGGCGACCAGCGATGTACAGGTCACTGCGGACGGCCGGACGGTCGAGGGCCGCGAGCTTTCCAAGGCTCTCGAGCAGATCGACGAATATACTAAATATTCCGAACGCTTCGCACGCAGGCTGGGCCACGATATGCGGCTTCTCAATGCGATCCTGGAGGCTTTCGCCGGCAAGAACGGTGTGCTTGCCAAGCACGGCGTGAAGCTCCGAAAGGTCTTCGAACGTGAAGAGCTGATGGCTGAGGTCGAAGGCCATATTGCCGCCGCCGGATTTAAGACCGAACTGATGTCCGATGAAGAACACGGCCTTTCCGAGATCGAGATCTCGTTCAACAACGGCCATACCGTTCTGTTCGATTGGGACATGGCGAGCTATGTCGAATTCCAGCGGTCGGTCGAACTCAAGCGTAGTCTCGAATCCGATTTCCCCGGGCCGTTCGTCATTGGCGAGAACGGCAAGAGCGAATCGTTCGATTCGCGTCAGGAAGTGCTCGACCGCGTCGTCGGATTGGCGAAGAAGGACCTTTCCATCCAGCGTTACAAGGGCCTCGGTGAAATGAACCCGGAACAGCTTTGGGAAACGACGATGGATCCCGAAAAACGCACAATGCTGCAGGTCCGCGTCGAGGACGCCATCGAGACCGACGGGCTGTTCACGGTCCTGATGGGCGACAGCGTCGAACCCCGCCGCCGCTTTATCGAAGATAACGCGCTGGACGTCAAGAACCTGGACGTTTGATCTTCAGCCCGGAGCTTTCCGGTAAAAGATCGGGGTGTCCGAAAAGTCGGATCCGTGTGTTTCGCCTTCATCTGTGAATTCTGTGGTATTCAGACACAGAATTCACAGGCCGAAGACACGGAAAAATGGCTTTTCGGTCATCCTTTTCTATTTCTCAAAACGCGCCGAATGCTTCCCGGTAAAACTCACCGGCGGCCTTGGGCAAGAAGCATGTCCGGGCCGGTCGTCGGCCTAAAGTAATTCTCGTGCCCCCACGCCGCGACCTCTCGTCCCAGGGTTCTCGCCTTTACGTCCGCAAAGCGGAAATGTATGCCCAGCCAGATCCGCGCATCGACGACCTCTTCGGCCACATCCGAAAACTTGTTGAATTCCCGAACGTCCTGGATGGTATTCGCCGTATTTGTCGTAAACACCGAAAAACTCATGTTGTCGGTACCGAAGAACCGTTCGCAGGAGAACACGGCCGCGGCAGTGATCGCGTTCGCGCCCGAAACATAATCCGGATACGGAGGAGAGTTTATAAGCGACGCCCATGATTCATCGGCCGCCGTCCGGGGATTGCCGTCCTTGTCCGCCTCATGAATTGCCGTAACAGGACGCCAGACGTTGTGGTAGATCTTGTCGTACCAGGCCGCGTTGACCGCGTCGGCCATCGCCAGATCGGCCATCGCGAACAGCCTCGCGCTGTCGGCAATATCCGTAATGTTCGACGCGGCAAGGTCCCTGAGCATACGGTTCAACATTACAACGAAATTGCCGGCCCAGAATTGGGCCTGGTCGGTCTGCGCCGCGGTCCGGCTGCTGCCCGTAAGCGCGCCCATTCGTTTGACCTCATTGAAATCGCGGGCATATTCGACGCTCGAGAGTGCGGGCGGCGGGCCCGAACGAAACTGCGACGGCCGTGTGCCGAGAAACGGCGCGACGCCGGCTTGCCACGGTGCCGCCATTGTCGTCCCCGGCGTCGTCGGTCGCCATCGCCCGACCGCCACCACACCATTGAACGGGGTGAACGCAGCGGGAAATGACTGGTCGCAGGAACGTGCGGCAATGATCGCCGCGGCGGCCCGTGCGCCTACGGCTATCCCCGGATCGTTCACCGATATTCCGTGCAGGATAAGATAATCCGAGTACTGGATATCAATATCCCCGGCCTGCGCCGGAAACCTGTTTACCAATACATCGCGGGCAGCCTTTGCCGTCGCGGCGATCGGGGAGCCCGTCGCGCCCGGTATCTCGACGTAGTATGGTTCGTAACGCCGTTCGATCGCCTGGACGGCGTCGTATATAGCGGCATGCACCACCGCGATATCGATCGCGCCCGACGCAGCCGGACGTCCCGCGATCCCCATACGCTGAACGGCGATCTCATTCCAATCGCTGACCGCGTCCGCACGAACATGCTGCAGCGAAGCCAACAGCACGAAACTAAAAATTATAAGGGTAAGGATATTCTTGATCGTAAAATGTCTGAGCATGACATTGTCCTCCTCGGTGAGTATGATCGGGCCATCGGTGAAGACGGGCCTGTCCTGATGTCTTCGGTGTTTTGGGCGCCGTGAGCATTTACCGGTTTCGATAAAATTAGTCATTTCACCGCGATAAAGTCATTGAAAAATCTTCTCTTTTTTTTCCAAAATTCTTCCCTTCGAACGCACCGCGGCGCATTTACCACCGATCGGCAGGTTGAATGTCACTAACCGGGCAGAACACTGCGAACAATCGCAGGGGAAGCGACCGCTACCCCTGCGGTTCTTGACCACTTTGCGCTATCTTCGCCCGACGGGCTGAAAATAGTTTTTTGAGACGTACTTCGCCACCTTTTTACCGATCACCGCCCCGTGCACGCAGGCAGTCCGGAAATGAAAACCGGCATACACGCGGGCGTCGGTGATGTCTTTCCCGATATCGTCAGTGTTCCTGTAAACCATTGTCGTGCCGGTATTTACGCTGCTCAACGAGATCTCCAGCCGCTTCGTCCCGAAGAACCATCTGATGGATTCCGTGAAGGCATTACTGATGAATGAATGAGCAGATGGGTATTCCGGGTGAGCCGGCGTTGACGTCATTGGCGACCATAACGGATCTGCATCCGTGCCGGGATTCCCATCCAGGCCGGCATTCCTGATCGCCGTTATCGGCCGCCAGAACCCGTAATAAAACTTCGAATCCCAGCCCGCGATCATGGCGTCTGAGACCGAAACATACACCTGCGCATAAAGCCGGGCGCTGTCTGCCGTGCTCAAATTGCTGGCCGCGGCCAGGCCCCGCAGGCCCTCCGCTTCCTGCAGCACTGTCACATCAAAATAGAACCGTGCAAGCGTAGTCTGCTCGGGCGTGCGCACCGCGCTGTTGACCGAACCGAGCCGCGTTGTTTCATTGAAATCATCGGTATAATCGCGACTGCCCAGCGCGGGCGGCCCTTCGGCCCGAAACTGCGACGGACTCTCGATCGCGAATGGCCTCATCACCGCCAGCCAGGGCGTCGCTGCCGAACTGAAGGCCGGCGGCGTCTGGACCCAGGCGCCCGGTCCGCTGCCCGGGGTATATATGATCGTAGTGTCGCCGCGCCCATCACCGGATCTTGCCGCCAACAGCAGCGCGGCCGTCTCGAACCCGACCGCCATGCCGTTCACTTTAGCCGGACCGTCGGGGATCGTCGCGAGTGACGCGATATATTCACCGTCCAAATAGGCGGCTTGCGATGCGGGCAAGATGGCACGGAGTACACGATAGGCCGCTTCGACAGCCGCCGCCTCCTGCGATGCGCCGGCCGGGACGTTCGGCCGGACCGCAAACACTGTATAACGGCCGTCGATCGCGTTCACGGCGTCATAGATAGCGATGTGCATATAGGCCAGGTCCGTTCCGATCAAAGCATTGTTCGTGCGATTCAGGTTCGTCTGGGCCGTGGTTGCTATCCGGTTCCAATCGGTAACCTTGTCGGCGTACGCATTCGCGTTAAAAACCAATAAGACCAATAGTGTCAGGCTGGCAGTGGCCGCATAAAGCCTTTTGCCTTGTGATTTTTGTAGGATCTGCATTTTATTTGACCTCCTCGAGTGCTGGTTTTGTGTTCTGTAAATCGTTGTTTCCTTCGCCCGTCCGGCGCTAAACTGTCGCAACGGTTCAGCTGCCGTGCGGTTTGATCTTTCAGGCGGATCGATTTTCTGCTGAGCGTTCAGCAAAGTCTTTCAGTTCTGGTGAAATTTTTTTTCCGTTTCTTTTCCGTGTCGGCGATGGCTTCTATGTCACGAGAGAATAAGGAGTTATACGAATTTGGGGATTTCCGGCTCGATGTTGCGGAACGTAAACTGTGGCGCATTGACGGCGAATCGAACGGATCGCTGCCGGAAAAGGCGTTCCAGACACTCGTTCATCTTGTTCGAAACGGCGGTACTCTCGTCGGAAAGCAGGAACTGCTCTCAGCCGTCTGGCCGGACACGATCGTCGAAGAGAACAATTTGGGAAAGGCCATCCACGCCATCCGACAGCAGCTCGGCGAAAAAGGCGGCGCGAACAGCTACATCGAAACCGTTCCGAAGCACGGATACCGTTTTGTTGCCGAAGTTAGGCGGATCGAAACGGCCGCCGTCGAAGAAAGGGAAGATAATGCACATTCAACAGTTCATTTAGCGGCGACAAAGGAGGAGATTGCCCGGCAGCCGAATGATATTGGGGCTGAAGCTTTACCCAAACGCCGATCGAATTCTTACCAACTCGTAATAATTGCCGCAACGGCAGTTATAGCCGCCGGCAGCCTGTGGCTGGCAGTAAAATGGCTTCAGGGCACGTTGCCGAATGAATCATTGCGTTCCGGCACCAATGAGTTACGATCGCCGGCGCACGACCTCTATTTGCGTGGAAAGGTAAAGGTCGCGAACGAGAACCGCACGGACACGCTCGAGGCGATCAAGATCCTCGAAGAAGCGGTGGCCCTGGACCCGAATCTGGCCGAGGCACACGCGCTTCTCGCGCGCGGATATAACACAATGGCATTCAAATACTCGACCGGCGACGAACGGAAGAAGTATCACGAGAATGCCGAGGTCGAGATCGAAAAGGCGCTGGAATTAAACCCGAACATGGCAGAGGTCCATTTTGCCCGCGGCCTTATATTGTGGTCTAACACACGCGGTTTCCCGCATGAAATGGCCATACAATCATACAAGCGGTCGCTCGCATTGGATCCGGGCCAGCACGAAACCTGGCACCAGCTATCGCTGGTCTATTCTCACATCGGGCTTCTGGACGAGGCATCTCAAGCCGTCGAAAAGGCGCTTGAGATCAACCCGAACAATACGCTCGCCCGCTTTCGCGCCGGGGTTTATGTCGCTTATAAAGGCAGGTTCGACGAAGCCGTTGCGATATACAAGACCATTCCCCGCGACTTCACGACGCTGCTGGTGGACCGGAGCATGGCCGAAGCTCTGATCCAGAGCGGACATCTGGCTGAGGCCGAACGGATCACCGACGAATATTTACGAGAGTTTCCGCAGGATGAGGGTGGCAGTTTTACCAGCCTGCGTGCATTGCTGCTTGCAAAGGCGGGCAAGGAAAGCGAATCGGAAGAAGCGATCAGGCAGGCGATCGAGATCGGCAGCGGATATGGCCATTTCCACCACACCGCCTATAATATCGCATCCGCCTATGCCGCGATGAACAAGCCGGACGATGCCGTTAAATGGCTGGAATACGCGGCGGACAACGGCTTTCCGAATTACTCGTATTTTGAAATAGATCCAAATCTGAATAACATCCGGAACCATCCGCGATTCACGGAATTCATGGCCCGGCTGAAGCCCCAATGGGAGCGGTTCAAAGAACTCGTTTAGGCTCGCCGAGCGATTCTCCGGCGCAAATGAGCAGTTACTTTCCCGGTCTCTAAGTATCTGATCCGAACCGATTCCTCCCGACGCAAGAGAAAACCGTTGACTCGGACAATCCAACGGCATATTCTTTCCTCAAATGCTCACGGGAGTCGAAAGCTTGCTCCCAACCGGAACCGGCCTCAGCCATTATCAGATCATCAAGCAGATCGGGAAGGGCGGCATGGGCGTTGTATACCTCGCGAAGGACCTTACCCTTCACCGGAAAGTGGCCATTAAGGTGCTGCCGGAAAGCCTTTCCGATAACGCGGATCGCCTCAGCCGTTTCGAGCAGGAAGCAGTTGCCGCTTCCGCGCTGAACCATCCGAACATTCTGACAATTCACGAGATCGGCGAAAGCGGCGGCACGCATTTCATCGTTTCCGAATTCGTGAACGGTCATACGCTTAGCGAAAGGATCGACAGCCTGTCGCTGGCCGAATCGATCGACGTTGCCGGCCAGATCGCCTCGGCCCTCGAAGCCGCGCACCGCTCAGGCATTGTTCACCGCGACATCAAACCGGAAAACATAATGATCCGTGATGACGGCATCGTTAAAGTCCTTGATTTCGGCTTGGCGAAGCTGGCGGAAACCCGGGTTTCCTTGGCAGACGCCGAAGCGGATACCCGAGCCCAGGTGAATACTCAGCCTGGAACACTTCTCGGCACTGTGCACTATATGTCACCTGAGCAGGCCCGCGGTCAGGACGTAGACTCCGGTACCGATATATGGAGTTTGGGCGTGGTGCTATTCGAAATGATCTCAGGCCGGCTGCCGTTTCAGGGTGAATCCGATTTCGACTATATCGCCGCGATCCTGAAAAGCGAACCTCAGGCATTGAAATCGGTGGTGCCTTATATACCCGATACCCTCAACGACATAGTGGCCCGGGCGATGGAAAAGGACCGCTCCAAGCGATACCGAACGAGCTCTGAAATACTGCAGGACCTCGAACTGCTAAGGCGCGGCCGCATGGCACGACCCGATGTCCTGCAAGAATCCAATTCGGATCGAGGAAACGGCGCAGGAACCTCCCCGACTGAATTGCTGCCTACAACCGACAACAAACCACGGTTTAGTTCTTGGCATAAAACGGGCATTGCAGCCGTTGCATTGGTCTTGCTTCTAGTCTTTTCAGCTACGTCCTATCGAATGTACAGCGGCAATTGGCTCCCTGCCGCTATTGCGCCCGCTTCGCAACCTGAGATCAGATCGCTTGCCATCTTGCCGCTGAAATCTCTGGATTCAGGTGAAAATTATATGGGTTTGGGCATTGCCGACGGCATAATCCGGCGCATCAGCCCGACAGATGCTCTGACGGTCCGGCCGGTTAGCGCTGTTCGCCGGTATCTCGACGAGCAGACCGACGCCATGGCTGCCGCAAATCAACTTGGGGTCGAAGCGGTCCTCGAAGGAACGATCCAAACGAGTGGAGACCGCACGCGCGTAAATGTGAACCTGCTTCGTGTGCAGGACGCGACGTCTCTTTGGTCCGATAGTTTTGATGTGCGGTCGACTGATGTCTTCTCGGTACAAGACAATGTTGCACAAAAGATAGCTAATACGCTGAAGGTTAAACTCGACCCAGCCCAAAGGGAAAGGCTCACAAAGCGATACACGTCAAACGCCGAAGCGTACAGCTATTTTACGAAAGCGATGTTCCATTTCGGCAGTGTTCGGGCAGACTTCGTCCGGCACCAGGACGAACTAGCAACGGCGATCGAGCAGTTCGAAAAGGCTTACGCAATAGACCCGGATTATGCCCTTGCCTATTCCCAGTGTGCTTATGCATATGCCTGGAAAGCAGTTTTCCTCAATGGCAATAAACAAGACATCGATCGGGCGGGCGAACTTCTTCGAATCGCTGAGAGAATCGATCCTGAACTGCCGGATGTGCATGTTGCGAGAAGCTTCATGCTTTACAGTTGGTATGAGTATTGGAACGTCCCCGCAGCGATCCGAGAGATACGCATGGCGCAAAGCCTCGATCCTAATGCGGGCCATATTGAGCTTTCGGAGCTTTATTTTCACCTCGGGCTGGAAAGCCAGTCGCTCCGCGAAAAAGAGATCGCCATGCAGATCGATCCCACTGACGAGGGGATCAAAAGAAGCTTGGTGAATGAGCTTTACCTCTCTATGCGGCCCGACGAAGCGCTCGAGGCCGACCGGAAATACTTCGGCGGCGGCACCAACGAAACTTACTACCTTCAAAAGAGAATGTTCAAAGAGGCTGAAGATCTGATCGAAGAAGTTGCGAAGAGCGATCCGGCAAATCTCGCCGTATTGGACCTCAGGGCGGCACTATTCGCATCTCAAGGAAAACACAAGAAAGCCCAAGCGGTACTGCGCGAGCTGATCCCTCGGCTAAAAATGAGAAGGGACTACCATCATTTTACGTAGGATATTGCGTGCATCAACGCGCTAGCAGGAAACGTCGATGAAACCCTTAGATGGCTCCGCAACACTGCCGCGGCGGGGTTCGTGCACTATCCCGCGATCCAGCGCGACTGGTCCTTCGATCCCGTCCGCAACGACCCGAAATTCGCAGCTTATATGAACGAAGTGAGGGAACAATGGGAACGAAATAACCGGGAATATCCCTAGAGGCTTCGCTAAAAGACGTCCTGCCGGGTAACACCTCCAATCTCCAATATGAGGTCAGCACCATACGCTTTTGCCGGAGTTTGAAAGCCGGGTGTGAAGTTTCCGACTAAAATCCGATCAATGATATTTATTGCCGTCAGCGCTGTCGTCGTGTAACCTTCGGGGCACTGGATGCGTGCTTCGACGCGGTTGCCGTCAGCGTCCGTGGCCTCGCCCCATAACAGCGATCGGCCGCGTGCCCGTTCTTCGTCACTTGGGCCGCCGGGCGGAATTTTGCTATGCAGGAACCTCTGGACAGGGCCGGTTTCGAGCAGCGGCCCGAGGTATCGGCTCAGACGCATCAGTTTCATAGAGCTATTCGGTACGACCGCATAGACTTCCACATTCGGAATGCCGGTCGAATAGAAGGCTGTGGCGACGTCGCCCCATGGGATCGTAACAGCGGTCTTTGTCACCTCGCCAAAATCTATCTCTCGCTTTCGCCACGCGGCCGGTACGTGCATTATCTTTCCGTCAACGCGTACCGCGCCGCCCTTGCCGATGTTCATCGTCATTGTCGCCTGCGTGCCGTGCGAGATGCGGCCCATCCCGTAGAATGCCAGCTTGAGATGTGTCGCTGACGGCAGCCTGTTCTTGAGGTGTACCGCCAAACAGTCTGTGGGTACCACGTCGAACCCGACGCCCGGCATGATCATTATTCCCGTTTCTTTCGCGGCCGCATCTGCCCTTGCACAAGCTTCAAAAACGGCGATCTCGCCCGTAATGTCGGTATAATGCGTCTTAGTTCTTAGGCACGCCTCGCCCATCTGTCGCGAGGTCAGCGAAAACGGCCCGGCGCAGTGCAGAACGACATTTACCTCGCTCAAGGCTGCATCAAGCTTTTCGGTATCCTCAAGATCAAATACACGATGCTCTAAACCATGCTTCTCCGCAATCGCTGATATCGCCGCGTTATTTCTTCCGGCAACGATCGGCCGCATCCCACGCTCGACCGAGTAGCGAGTGATCAATTCACCCGTGTAGCCATTCGCTCCGTAAATCAGGAATCTACCGTTCATCGTCTGCCAGAAGTCTCGATACTCTTCCCACCTGTCCGTCCGTCAGCCGCACTTTGATCCCATGCGGATGTGTCGGCGAGTTTGTCAGAATGTCCTTTACGATGCCTTCGGTTAGTTTGCCGGTGCGCTGGTCCTGTTTCAGGACGATGGCGACGCGCAGTCCGGGGCGTATGTTCTTGCGTTCGCGGTGCGGCATTGTATCAGTTTGCTCCGCCTTCGAACATCTTTTTCAGCAGCATCAGCTGGCCGATATGATAAGCGTTATGATCGGCGACGAGCATTGCTTCGCGAAGGACCGTCTGACCGCTGCCGTGCGGTATCTTTGCGAAAAGGTCGGTGTTCTCATCCGCAACGAGGTCGCGCATCCTTTCAAGATTCTCCAATATCGCTTTCGCCGATTGTTGCCAATCGAGAGCGGTTGCGGTTGCTTTCGGCCAATAACCGTCGGGGAAGTCGGGAGAAACGTGTGAGGCATTAGAGCTGAATTCGAGAATATCCCATTCCGCGATGCGGATGTGTTCGAGCAGCTCCCAAGCGGTATGCGGCGAACCGTCGATCCGCTCGTTGATACGATTCATCGGGAAACCGCGGATGGCAGCCTCGAGGCCGATGTGAGCGGAACCTCCGTCAAGGAGCTCTACAAGATGTGCGCGCAAGGCATTAAGTTCTTTCATAATTGCAAAAACATACGCCGTATAGGACGCGCGTGTCAAAGTTTTCAGACCCCGAATAATTCCAACCCCAAGCGCTGCGTTCTCTTTAATTTGTCCAAAAAATCACGGCGGTCGATCTCTTTTGCGCCAAGCGCCCGCATGTGCGGCGTCATCACCTGTACGTCCAGCCACGTGGCATTTCGTTCGCGAAGATGATCGATCAAAAACAGCAACGCCAGCTTCGAAGCATTGGGCTCCATGTAAAACATGCTCTCGCCGCAGAAAACCCCGCCTGCATCGACACCGTATAGCCCGCCCGCGAGTTTACCTTCGCCGTCCCAAGCCTCGATGCTATGAGCGAAACCCGCTTCCGCCAGTTCGGAATATGCCCGGATAAACTCTTTTGTTATCCAGGTCCCGGGTTGGTCGGGCCGCTTCATTTTTGCACAGCTTTCGATCACCTGTCGAAATGCCCTGTCTATAGAGAAAGTGAACCGGTCCTTACGGCGTTCCTTCGCCAGGCTGCGCGTTATATGCAGATCGGAGAATTCAAGCACGGCTCGCTGCTCCGGGCAAAACCACGGCAGCGGCATTCCGCGTATGTACCACGGAAATATACCTTTAGCGTATGCTTCGCGAAGATTCTCGACCGAAAGCTCGCCGCCGAAGCCGATTATGTCGCGTGCGTCGTAATAGTAATCGCCGACCAATACCCATTCGGGGAAATCGTGAGAGACCGGGTCTGGGAAATGGATCCGCGACATAGATCGATTTTAACAGGGATAGAGGAGTTTAAGGGGAAGAAGTTAAGATTTTTATTTCACTCTTCGATTCCCCTCTATCCCTGATAAGATCCTTACTAGCTAAATCACTTTCAATTTCCACTTCCCGCGTTTGAATAGCAGTGCCGCCACAACCGACAGCAGAGAAAATGCGATCGTGATCGCCCAGAAAACACCTTGGGGACCCATTCCGAACGTGTAAGCGAGTACGTACGCGAGCGGTATCTCGAACAGCCAAAATATGAAGAGGTTCAGGTACGTAGGCGTTATCGTGTCACCGGCGCCGTTAAATGCGCTCTCCATAACCATAGCGAAGGCATAGAAAACAAAACCGTACGCCACGATATGCAGCGCATCCCGCCCGTAACCGAGCACCTCCGGCTCGCTCGTGAAAATGCCGATTACCGGGCCTGAAAAGAACAGGAATATCAAACCCATAAGCCCGAGGAACGCCGCATTGATGTACGCCGCGATCCATACCGAGCGTTCTGCACGCTCCGGCTGGCCGGCACCGAGATTTTGCCCGACCAGGGTCGCCGCAGCATTCGCCAAGCCGGCGCACGGCAGCAGAACGAAGACGATCACCCTTAGACCGATCACGTATCCGGCGATCGCGACGCTACCGAAGCCGGCAACCACACGGACGAGAGCGCTCCAACTGGCAGTGCCGATCAGGAACTGCAGCACGGCGGTCGAAGACAGCTTTGCGAGGCCCCAGAGGATCGAAGTATCTATCCTCCAATGTTCGGAACGTACCGTTATTCTGCCGCCCTTTCGGAAAAAAAGGCTCCATGCAGCATAAGCGACGCCGGCGCCGCGGCCGATCGTCGTCCCCACGGCAGCCCCAGTCACGCCTAATTCCGGAAACGGCCCGACACCAAAGATGAAACAGGGCGCAAGTATGATATTCAACGCGTTCGCGAAAATCAGGACACGCATTGCGATAGCCGCATCCCCCGCACCGCGGAAAATCGCATTCAGCAGGAAAAGGAAAACCACAACCGCGTTTCCGCCCAACATTATCTGCATGAACAGAGTGCCTTGTTCAATGACCTCCGGCTCCGCGCCCAGTGCATATAGAATATGCGGCGCTCCGAGAATGCCGATAATACTCATCACTGCCGAAACGAGAATGCCGAGATATATTACATGCGCCGCCGCGCGTGAGGCGCCGTCCGGGTCCTTTTCTCCTACGCGGCGCGCGACAGTCGCCGTGGCGCCAACTGCAAGGCCGATACCCACGGCATATACAAGCGCCATTATGGATTCAGTAAGCCCGACTATAGCCACAGCGTCGGCGCCGAGTTTCGCGACGAAGAAAATATCGACGATCGCAAATATGCTCTCCATGCTCATCTCAATGATCATGGGAACAGCCAGTATCACGATCGCCGCCGCGATCGACCCTTTTGTAAAATCGCGCTCAGAACCCGTGAACGCTTCACGGACGACGGTCCAAAATGAATTATCCACCGCCTCTGATGACGGTACTTCCGCGTTGAAAGACATAAAAATTTAAAAACCAGTAGATGAAACAATGCACGGAACGTGCAGGGACAGCCTGAAATTCCCGTCGTCGAATTAAACGGAAAAATAGACCATGAGGTTGCGGATATGTTTAGACAAGCTCGAGACGCATAATTTTAAGAATCTAGCACAAGAGTATTTTGATCCGCAACACTTTTTGGAACGAATGAATGGGGTCACGCTCGTGCGAATTTGCGTGCAACATCATCTGCGCCCATTGCAACTAACCCAATCACCTGTGAAAATAGGGGTTTGGGTATGAAGATCGCGGTAGCAATGAGCGGCGGCGTCGATTCGTCATCGGCAGCGGCATTATTGAAGGAGCAAGGGCACGAGCTCGTCGGCTTCACGATGCAGCTGTGGAATCAGCGCCGGAACATCAACGTCGACGAGAATGGCGATCCGCTTCCGTCGCGCTGCTGTTCGCTTGACGACGTGTATGACGCGCGCCGCGTTGCAGAATCGCTCGGGTTCCCATTTTACGTATTGAACCTCGAAAGGGAATTTGAGGAATCTGTCGTCGAACCTTTCATCCAGAGCTATCTTTCTGGCGAAACGCCTATTCCATGTGTCGCCTGCAATTCCCGGCTGAAGTTTGCATCGCTTGATAAAATGGCGGTCTCGCTGGGCTGCGACAAGGTGGCCACGGGCCACTACGCCCAGGTGGAATTTGACGAAGCTGCGAACCGCTACAGGCTGTTCCGCGGCAGGAACCACTGGAAGGACCAAAGCTATTTCCTTTGGGAACTGACACAGGAACAGCTTTCGCGAGCCATGTTTCCGCTCGGTGATATGCTCAAGAGCGAAGTGCGTGACATTGCCCGGAGCGCCAATCTTTACACAGCCGAGAAGCAGGAATCGCAGGAGATCTGTTTCGTTCCTGACGGCAAGTATTCCGAGTTCATCGACCGCTATCTCGATCACGAAGGCCGCAGCCATGAAATGCCTGAGGGAGGCGAGATCGTTAATAGCAGCGGCGAGGTTTTGGGCGGCCATTCCGGCATCCACCGCTACACGATCGGGCAGCGGCGCGGCTTGGGCATAGCCAATGAAAAACCGCTATATGTCGTGCAGATCGAACGGGCAAAGAACCAAATAATTGTCGGCGAAGCGAACGAACTCGAATCGACGGAATTTACTGCGAAAGGCGTTAACTGGGTCGCATTTGACGAACCGGCCGAACCAGTTCGTGCTGAGGTCAAGGTACGCTATCGTCATGATCCGGCCCCTGCGACGATCCATCCTTTGCCGGAAGCCCGCGCCCGCATTGTCTTTGACGAACCGCAACGCGCCATTACGCCCGGCCAAGCCACCATCTTTTATAACGGCGACGAGGTCGTCGGCGGCGGCTGGATAACGCGTTTCTGAATCTTAACCGTGACCAAATCCGAACTGCGCAAAACTTACATCGCGAAAAAAAAGTCGCTGACGACAGAGGAAAGAAAGTCGCTCAGTTCACGCATCTTCGATAACTTCTTCAGCGAATTCGATCTTTCCGATGTTCGATACCTGCACTGTTTCATAACGATCGAAAAGCTGGGTGAGGTTGATACGATGCAGATGTTCAGCCGACTCTGGAAGGAATTTCCGCAGATCGTGACGGCCGTTCCGCGTGTCGACCCGAAAAGCGGCGAGATACTCAGCCTGAAATTTTCGCCTGAAACTGAGCTGGTCAGAAACCCGTGGGGAATTCATGAACCCGCTCACGACGAATTCATCGATGCGGGTATGATCGATATCGTTTTGACGCCGGGCCTGGTCTTTGACCGTACGGGACATCGCGTCGGCTACGGAAAGGGCTATTACGACCGCTTCTTTACGCAGTGCCGTCCGGACTGCCGAAAAGTCGGCCTGAGCTTTTTTCCGCCCATCGACGAGATCAAGGGCATTCATGAAGGCGACGTGCGGCTCGATCACATCATCACGCCGGAACTAGTATTCCAGATCGAATCATAGCCCCCAAATGCTGCCGTAACATTCCAAAGCTAATACTCGCCTATTTCGATCTGAGTGTGTCGCGTATCTCGGTCAGCAGGACCACCTCATCGCTCGGAGGTGCTGCCGCTTCCATACCCTTGAATAGCCTGACCGCATATCGGGCCAGCAGGAACATAACAAAAGCAACGATCAGGAAGGTGATAATGTCATTGATAAATTGCCCATACATCACAAGCGGTTTGCCGCCTTTGATCGCTGCGTCTATCTGCTCGGGTGTTGCATTTGCCGGAACCGTACCGCTAAGGTCGTAAAACTTCGACTTGAAATCGATTCCGCCCGTCAGCATACCGACGAACGGCATGATGATCCCGTCTGTAAATGTTTTGACGATCGCTCCGAACGCCGCGCCGATTATTACCGCTATTGCCAGATCGAGCACGTTGCCACGTGCGATAAAGGCCTTAAAATCGCTCCACATAGTTTTGCCCCCGTTGATATTGGTGTTTAAAGCTATATGCCTTGGAATATTAGTCGCGACTCGGCATCTGTGCAAGATTTAATCCGGGAAACTTAACAAAAAAAGGCGGGTAACAACCCGCCGATCCTATCTTCGTTTTACAACAATGGTCAAACAGACGCAGTTTCTACTGAATCTTCTTCGTCTTCGGTCGCGGCGCCCAGGAACTCATCGTCCTCATCGGCCGCAGTTGTCTGCGATAGCGAATTGTACTGCGTACGTGCGTCCGATTCCCGTTTCTCCTGTGTTTCGCGTGCCTTCAGCATCGTACAGCTACCCTCGAATATCGCGCCTTCTTCGATGGTCAGCCGCGGCGCCATGATGTTGCCGACAACTTTTGCCGTTCTTCCGAGCTGGATTCGCTCTGTCGCGACGATGTCGCCATTCACCGTGCCGTTCACCTGGGCGCTGGAAACGGAAATATTGGCATCGACCTGCCCTTGCGTTCCAATGATCAGTGTGCCCGATTCGGACGAGATCGATCCGATTAATTGCCCATCCACGCGAAGCATTGCCTGAAAATTCGTCTCGCCGGTCAGCACTGTGCCGTGGCCGACGAACCCGCTAAGCCTGCCTTCCTTGATGTCTCTTGCCATTGATTCGCTGTCCGTTACGGGACGCGAAGATGCCGGGCTGCTTTCTGTTTGGTATTGATAAAGTGTTTCCGGAGACGCCGTCTGGTTCGGATAATTGGACGTGCTCGATTCCTCAGATCTGGAATTTCTACCCATTCTAATCATAAATTCTGCAAACCTCGCTGTATTTTTTTATCCTGTATGTCGCGAAGACACTAAGGGGAAAACATCTAAACGGCAGAACGGCCGGGAAAATTGCTGTTGGCTGTCTTTCAGGGAATGTCTAGTGTCGAAATTTCAACGCAGTTTAATAATAGAAACTTCTCACCGTGCTGTCTAGTCCTTTTTTCGGGGTTGTTAATTCCCTCATAAAATGGCACAATTTTAGGTTTCGGAGGTAGTCTCGTAAGTTGTTTGTAGAGAGCAAAACCAAAACTAAGCTGCTGAAAAAGGTTGGAAAAGCCATCGCTGACTTTGGAATGATCCAAAACGGCGACAAGATAATGGTATGCCTTTCCGGCGGAAAGGACAGCTATACGCTGCTCGACCTGTTGTTGGACGTAAAGCGCCGCGCTCCGGTCGAATTTGATATCCTTGCCGTAAATCTCGATCAAAAGCAGCCCGGCTTTCCGGAAGATGTTCTGCCCACTTACCTCGAAAGCGTCGGCGTCAAATACCGTATTGTCGAAGAGGACACATATACTGTCGTCAAAGCCCACATTC
The DNA here is from genome assembly GCA_023436495.1 of Acidobacteriota bacterium. Lineage (GTDB taxonomy): Bacteria > Acidobacteriota > Blastocatellia > Pyrinomonadales > Pyrinomonadaceae > OLB17. Next base: position 25,248 of record JAEZIT010000071.1, on the reverse strand, counting down.
CTGAAGGAAAGACCTTTTGTTCGCTATGTTCACGTCTTCGCCGGGGCATTCTGTATTCGACCGCTATCGAAGAGGGCTGTACGAAGATCGCTCTCGGTCACCATGCCGACGACATCATCGCTACGTTCCTGCTCAACCTATTCTTTGTCGGGCAGTTAAAGGCGATGCCGCCCATCCTGCGTTCTGACGCGGGCACAAACACGGTCATTCGCCCGCTTGCTTATTGCCAGGAGAAGGACATTGCGGCGTACGCCGAGGAAAGGAAATTCCCGATCATCCCCTGTAACTTGTGCGGGTCGCAGCCGAACCTGAAGCGCGCGCGTGTCAAGCGCCTCGTCAATGACCTCGAAAAGGAGGTCCCGTTTATTCGCAGCTCGATCATGACTGCACTTTCGAACGTCACGGGTTCGCACCTGCTTGATGCACAGCTCTACGATTTTCATAACTTCGAACCGATCATCAAGCGGATTCCGAAAGGGCATGGCAACGTCGAGAAAGAGCTGGATGAAATATTCGACCACAGCGAACCGACGTTCTCGCCAAACCTTATGGCCGCTGCTGGCCTTGATCAGGCCGCTGCTGTGGAATAGCAATGCTGATAGCGGGGAAAGCCTCGCTTCTCCCTAGCTCCCGCTTCGCCTTGGCCCTGCACCGTCAATGATCCATATTCGTTGACTTTCAGCCATCCGGTTTAGAGAACGGTAAAAGCTTATTTACTATCTACTGCTTCCGAATTACAATCCCTATCAGCTTCCCGCGCCGTAAGTGCACGACTCCTGATGCCGGAGAGGTCTCATTAGTGACGGAAGCCAAAGCCCGATCCCAGGAGAAATTGCTATGCGAAAAGTAACATTCGGTGGAGCTTGCAGCCTCGACAATTTTATTGCGCGGTCGGACGACGCTGTCGATTGGCTAATGTGGTGCGACGAGGCCGGAAAGGTTATGAAGGAGTACTGGGCGAAGATCGACACCATAGTGATGGGACGGAAGACCTATGAAGTGGCGATAGGCGGCGAGTCTCCGGACAAAGGAACAAAGAGCCCCTACGGAAATATCAAAACCTACGTCTTTTCAAGAACGCTTAAACCGGGGAAAACCGGTGAGGTGGAGATCATTAGCGAAAATCCAGGCGAATTTGTGAAGAACTTGAAACAGCAGGACGGCAAGGAGATCTGTATAATGGGCGGCGGCGAGCTGGGCCGATCCCTCCTTGAAGCAGGCGTCATCGACGAGATCGGGCTAAACGTACATCCCGTCCTGCTTGGGTCGGGGATACCGCTTTTTCATGGAATGGAGCGTCAGATAGATCTGGAGTTAGTGACATGCATGGCATTTACGAACGGCTGTGTGTTCGTGACGTATCGAGTGAATCATTGAATGTCGATCCTGAGATCCGGACACCAAGAGCCATAAGCAAGAAAAAGACCATCGCTACTTCCTGATCGCCCAGGTTGTAATGCACCAGTCCGCTCACGAAGAAGCCGGCGAGCCCGCCGAGGCAGCCGAGCAATATCCCGAGGCTTTGCCAGTCCGCAGGCGCCGACCGAATACCTAGCCAAAGTGACCTTGCGTAGATCGCAAGAACCGTCAGCCACAAGATAAGCGCCGGTAGGCCTCTTTCGACCAATAGATTCAGCGGTGTTGAATGAAAATGGCCCATAGGCAGCCGGCCGTCGTCGAACAGGTGCCATTCGGCGGCGTATTTCTTGATCGAATCCATACCGACGCCGAGAACAAAGTTTCGCGGGCTTTCGGTCCAAAGCCCATAGCCCTCGCGCCAGACGGTCTGCCGCCAACGGATCGATTCATCAGACGAATCGAAGAATCCAACATCGCGGCTTTGCTGAAGGAAAATCAAGCCGGCGATTCCAACCGGCACCATTACCACTAGCAGCAGAAGCATCCATTTTCGCGGAGCCCCTATAAGAACCATCACGAACGCCGAGATCAGGAATGCCAATTGTGATGCCCGTGTAACAGTCATCAGCAGCGCCAGCATCATCGCCGCAAGGCAGATTGCAAGGATAGCCGCAGGCATTCTACCCCATGGCCCGGGTCGTAGAATAGCCGCAACGAACAGGCCGAAAACGAGCGATGCGATCAGCTGCAGCACTTCGGCGTAGGTTGTGTAATGACCGTAAAATCCGCTCGAACGCCAATTGCGGCTCTTTTTCCAGCTTTGAAACCCGAGACGATCGATTGGGGTCCCAGTGGCAAGCAGATCCAGGCGTTTTGCTTCAACGGTGAATTCAAAATCGGGCCTGTAAAAGCGGATCTTCGAGACTTCGCCTGCCTCCATCGCCTCCAGAACCTCTTCGGGCGTCCTGACCTTTCTCCCATTGACTGCCAACAGCGTATCGCCGTCCTTCAGCAGGGCTTTCCCGAGCGGGCCGTCAGGAGCGACGCCGTGGATCTCGACACCGCGGCCGATCAAGCGCTGGATCGGGGTCCAAAGGACGTTGATCATGCATGATCCGATCAGGACGAATGCTATCAGCCAAACAGCACGGATGTTCTTCAATGTGTGATAGGCAAAGTAAAAAAGAAGGAACAGGGCGGTCCCGCGAAGCTTATCGATAGAGGTCGCCGGGTCGTATGAGAATACCGACGTAACGGCTGACCATACAAAAAATCCCCAAAGAGCAATGTCCAACGCACCGGTTCGAAGCGATGGACGCGGCTTCAGGAAAAGCCGAACCAACCAGGCCGCCATGCCGATCAGCCATGCGGTTTGCGTAGCGGCGATCGAGTGCGGGGCCGACACCGCCGTGAGGATCAGAAAAGCAAACGCCGTGCGTTCCAACCACGTGATACGCCGGTCGCTAAGATCCGTTTCGGCAATGCTGTCTAACCATTGATAAGAGCGGGTCATACAAAATCGGCAACCGCAAGAAGAATAATGCTTTTGCAAGAGGCTTGTCTAACCGTTACTTATTTGATTGAATTAAGGTCTTTATGAATGGCGATATTATTCAGGACGACCTCACGATTTCAGCGCAGATCAACCTTTATTATGATCTATATGTTGGCGAAAATGTCTCCCGGCCGGCGGCGCTTCTGATCTCGGTACACGGATACGGTGCTCACAAGAGGTACATGATGCGTGAGGCCCTCGCGGTGGCTCCGGAATCTTTTGTTATCGCTTCGGTACAAGGGCCGTATCAGCATTTTCGAAAGGCGGACGACGGCTATCGTGTAGGGTTCGGGTGGCTGACGGGACATCGATCGGATGAAAGCGTGGCTCTCCATCACAAGTTCCTCCTCGACGTGATCGAACGACATGCAGATGAAGGCCTGATCGATCCCGAACGAGTATATCTATTGGGGTTTTCGCAGGCATGCGCGTTAAATTTCAGATTTGCACTTACATATCCTGAAGCTCTTCGCGGAATAATCGGTATATCGGGCGGAATACCGGGCGATATAGAAACCAACCCGAAATACCGAACGACCCAGGCCCAGGCGCTTTACCTATATGGTGACGACGACGAATTCTATCCGATAGAGAAGTTCGAGGAATTTGAAGGCAGGTTGCGGCAAATATTTCCGAATTTCAGAGCAAAACGGTTTAATGCCCCACATGAGATCACTGATGAAATGCGGCACAAAATTAGAAAATTCCTCGCTGACGCCGCTTCTATTCGATCTTGATCTGACGGACCTCAACATTTCCTTGAAGCTCAGCAGGAAGAATGAGCTGCGGCACCGGTTCTCCCGCTTCGTTTCGCAAAATATCCACGCGCATGTCGGTCGGTTTGATGCCCTCAAACCGTGACCGTCCGCCGAACAGGACAACCGTCGCACGTCTATTCTCGGCTTCTCCGGCGATCGGAACAAGATAGAGGCGTTCGATCCGCTTCTCGCCGATGGTAAACGTTACGTCCACTACTGTATCCAGTATCGTTGCCTTTGGATTTGAAATATTGACCGGGATCTGTTGAGCAGTAAATCCGGTGTTACGGCCTTCCAAATCGATCGGATCGGCGGTTACATACGTCAGGGCGCGAATGAAGCCTGCGGGGCCGCGAACCCGCACCTTCGGCGGATTGACCTGTTCGGAATAGATCTCATAGCCATCGGCAACTTCGCCGGTCGTTTCGATCTGTACGGGCACTTCCTTTTCCTCGACGGGCTCGAGCTTGACGGCGATCTTGTTCGGCTGGATCTCGTCCAGCTTAATCCCGGTCGGCAATGCGATCGCCACGTTCTCTGGCGAAAGCTGCACGAACCGATCACCGGGCTGAATATCAGTCAGATCGACCGAGACCACGAGGTCGCCCTTATTTAACTGGGCCACCCGTCGCCGGTCGCCGGTGATCACTATGTCGACCTCCTGAGTAGGCGAATTGGTGATCTCCATGTTATTCGGAAATCTAAGCGTCAATGGAATCCCGCTCAAGCGGGTTGTCGTGGGCGTGCTGAGACCCGTAACGCCGAGCCAAAGCGCGAGGGTGATCACCAGCGCGATCAGCTTCATCACCCAATCCTCGAGGAATATCTTCCTCAGGATGTGACGTGCCGAAATCGGCAGCGGTTCGCCGGGTGTATCTTTTTCGCCTCCGAAAAACATCAAATTTTTATCCGACGGTTATCTCCGTCTCAGTTTCCTTCATTGCTTTAGCGTCTTCGCGTTGCCGGCCAACTGCCGGCAGTTCCATAGCGGATAGCAGTAGCTTGCGTAACTGGTTGGTATCTAGATTGCGCTTCACCTGTCCGTTCTCGACGTAGGTGATCAGGCCGGTTTCTTCGGAAACCACGATCGATATGGCATCCGTACCTTCCGTTATGCCGATCGCTGCCCTGTGTCTGGTGCCGAGCTCGCGCGAAATACTCGGATTTTTCGTCAACGGCAAAAAAACGGACGCTGCTGCCAATCGCTCGTTCTGTACGATCGCCGCACCGTCATGAAGCGGCGTTGCCGGATTGAAAATCGTGACCAATAGGTCGTAGCTTAGCTTTGCATCAAGCTGTACGCCGGCATCAATGAAGTTACGCAGGCCAACGTTGCGCTCGATGACGATAAGTGCGCCTATCTTTTCGGAAGCCAGTGTCGTCGCCGCAAGCACTATCTCGTCGTAAACGCTTCCGCCAAACTGGCTCCGCTGACGCCGAAGTATCGGGAACCGCAGACGGTTCGCGAAATACATAAGCGCCTGTCGGATCTCCGACTGGAACAGGACGATGATCGCAACACCGATGTACAGGACCGCTGACCGAAGGACGAATTCTAGGGTTGCAAGCTCCTGTGCAACCGCGAGCCAATATAGAAGCGCGAGCAGGACCATGCCAACCACCGTCGGTACGGCACGCGTCCCACGCAGCAGTTTCAGTACTACGTAGACAATAATGAACACCAACGCAATGTCCAGGACATTCCGCAGTGTGCTCACGTTCGGCATGTAGTCACCTATCTGCATCAAGAATGGCGGATGTTAAACCGTGGCCCATCGCGAATTTCTCGCAAGTATAACGATACGGCGCCGCTTCTTAGAATAACACAACGAGCGTTCGCCGAAACGACTTACGTCATCCGGGAACTAGAATTTTAGGGGAGATTTAAGAGGACCGCGATTCTCTTTTTAGAGTATGTCCCGATGATTAGATGCATCCACATTCCATGCGGATGTTGCCAACTATTTCTTACTTCTGCTGCGCCCTCCGATGAAGCCCACCAGGTTTCCGTTTCCATCGAGGACGCCAACGGCGCCGATTCCGTTCGAGTGCATCAATTCACGCGCCTCGGAAAGTGATGTGAATGGATCGACAAATTGTCCGGCCGTCACCGGCCGCATTATCTCCTTCACCGTCACAGTATGCCATTCGCCCCGGGGAATGCGCTTCATGTCCTCTAACATCAGCATCCCGAAGAGCTTTTTATCTCTTGCCACCGGAAAAACCGCGGAATGATGCAGCGGTAGGATATTGTCAATAAAATTAAGCAGATTCGTGTCGGGCTCAAGGGCGATCGGCAGCTTCATCACTTCTTCGACGCGGACACGTTCGAGCCCTCGTACTTCTTGAATGATTCCCTTAGCGGCATCGTAAAGAAATAGACCAACCAGGATCGTCCAGAAACCTGTAAAGAAATCCGCCCTTGCTATTGCGAGGATCAATCCAATAGCGATCATAGCGACCGCGATCACCTGACCACAGCGGCCTGTCAAGACCGTGGCTTCATTTAGGTCGCGACCGCTCTTCCATAAATATGCGCGAAGGACGCGGCCGCCGTCGAGCGGATAACCCGGAAATAAATTGAATACTGCTACGAGAAAGTTCCCCACGGCGAGTGTAAGCAAGAGCAGTACCAGAATATCTGCCCCGGCCGTATTTGCCGCCGCCATTAGTAACGCGAATACTATCGCTAGGGCAAAGCTGGCCACAGGCCCTGCGATGGCGATACGGAACTCGGCACGCGGAGTCTCCGGCAAGTGCTTCAGACGGGCAAGTCCTCCGAATGGATGCAGGACTATTTCAGTTACCTGAACGCCCTCCATCCGCGCGGCAACGGCGTGTGCAAACTCGTGAAGAAAGATAGAAAGGAAGAAGATAATGGTCGTCAACGCGCCGAACGCGAAACCGACGGCCGGATCGTTGATCACCGAACTTAGGCTGCTCGCAGTGACTATTGTCATCAACAAGAGCACGAATAGCCATCGATAATCCGCGCGAACCGGTATTCCGAGAGCATGAAATAACAGGATTCGGCGTTTTAAGGCCTCGAGGAAACGCATCACGATCGCAGTGTTTACCTAGGATAACATACAGAACTAAACTGGTTAAGAAATTCTCAGAAACCTAGAAACCTAAATCGATATTACTAGCGATCGAACGGAGCGAATCCCAACTATTTGCAAACACAGCAAACGAAGCAGCGACATACAGGAACGTCAGCACCGTAGCCACGGAATTTACGATCGGGTTCTCGTTATAAGCCTTGAAACGTTGCTTGCCCAAACGCTTCTTCATCCAATTCGTATAATAGTGATTTGTAATTACGCCGGCCGCATGGATCAGGCCGAAAACGATGTAATGTATCGCTACTCCGTGCCATATCCCGATAACCAGAAATACCGCGAGAATCCCGGTTGAAATACCTAAGTTAGTGTATTTGGGTCCGAAGAGTTTAATTACACCTTTCGATACAGGACCAAAAACGACATCCTTAGTGTATTCCGACAGTGTTATATGCCAACGGTTCCAAAATTCTTTAATATTTCGTGCGACAAAAGGATTGTCAAAATTCTCCTTCACACGAACGCCGACAATCGCGGCAAGGCCTATCGCCATGTCGCAAAATCCTGAAAAGTTACAGAAAAGGTATAAATAATATGCCACTGCTGCGACTGCGACATCGAACAGGCCATGCGGCTTTCCATCCAAAAGCAGGCCGCTGTAAGAAATCTGATTTATTAGATTCGCGAGAAACAGATATTTCGTCGCGCCAACAAGGATCCTAAGCGTTGCCCGCCCAATCGGTGCCGTCATTCGATCTGCAGATCGAACCGAAGATTGATGATAGCTAAACGGGCTTATCGGTCCGACCACCATCGTCGGAAGAAAGAACGCGAAGCCGAGATACTCCGCGAGCGTGGGCATTTCAGCAGTTTGATTCCTGACTTCCAAAACCAGGTAGCTAAGCCTGAAAGCCATGTACGATAAGCCGATCACTGTTGCCGGAACCATCCATGAATCAAATCCGGCCCTCTCGACGGCGGGCTTCCAGACAAACGGAAAATACCGATAAACCACTAGCAAAATGATCGGAAAAAAGAACGCGATCCAAGGCAGGTACCCTTCCCGGCCTGCAAATCGGCGCATTAAAAAATACGCGGCCGTTATAACAAGTATATAAGATACGATCAACGTAATATGCCGCAACACCGCCTCTGTTCCAAGGCTTAGGATCGGCTCTTGTATCCAGTCGTCATAAACTGCCAATAGACTAAGCCAGATCAGTGTCGAGATGTTTACGAGCGCAAATAGCGCCAGCCGGTATCGCGGAGTCTGTAACGACAATGATCGCCGCGCACACACCGCGTATGCCATCAGAGAGATAATTACGAGCGGCAAATTCCACATCAGAATCCCGTATAGACCAATCCTGTTTCGAGGGCGCGGTAGGGAAGGTACATGAAGAGCACACAGGCCGCCAGACATACAATTACCAGAGCAATTGTGACAATGGTTTCAAAAGGTCTTGTTCGCATATTTGTCATAAACGGACAGAATTCCCGGCATTACCGCAACAGTAAAAAATTCATTACCGTTCTTATTGAAATGTTCGCGATCGCAATGTAGCTTCTCTATCTCCTCAGCATTCAACCCCGCAAATAGTACAGGCGGAGAGATTCCGATCAGGGGAATGTCCTTTTTGAATCTTTTCGACCAATCGAATCGTTCGTCCGCATTTGCATGATCGCGTTCGCTATATTGCGGAACGCTCAGGAATGCAATTGGAACGCCGTGCTCCTCCAATAGCTCGATTATCGCGCTCAAATATCTATCTTGATGTTCCGGGATCGGGTCGTTCGTGATCCGGAAGATTTTGGAGTTGGTGGCGAATAGAAGGTCTGAAGCCGACAGCACAGGCGGCTTCGGCGCAAATGCCGTATAAGTAGATGTATCGCGATACATTCCCATAAGTTCTTTGTTCGCACCAAGGTCGGCGGCATACGCTGATTGCTGTGAGCGATTTGGTCGAATGAGGCTGAGGACGTCACGCGGCGAGCGAAGGACTCCGCTTCCGTATAAGGAAATCTGTGATTCAACGGGGAGGCGTCGAACAAGAGGTTCGTTCTCACCCGGCCGAAGGAATCTATATGCCGTGGTACTCGGCCCATCGGTGTACGGCAGTCGCGGAATTGAAAATACGACCAGACGCACACGTCGCCGTTTCAGCAAATCCGACAACATCGTGAAAGGTATATCTAAACTGTTGAAATTAAACCCGAAAGTGGCTGCTCTCGCCGGTCTGCCCAACCTAGCGGTAAGCGCTCGTTGAACCTGAGGTGTGTCGATGGCGTTCCACAAGATCGAGCTTCCCACAAACAAAATGTCGAGATCTCCGTTCTTTTCAAAGATCTCGTTCTCAATGAATGAATATGCGCCTAACCGCTCGGGTATGACCTCATAGGAAGCTTTTGGTGTGAGCAGCCCGGACTTTCTGATAGCAATGGGAAGTAAAAGGGCGGATGCGACCACGAGGACAAAAGTAATGGCCTGCAGTTGCGTGCCGAAAGCAGGACGCAGGGAAATTACATTTTTCTTGGTTTTGGCAGTCGGGTCAGGCATTGCTCAAACTGGCGCGCTGTTGGATGATATCTGCGAATTGCCCAACGTTCTGCAGCGCTTCGACCTCGCCTACTCTGAACTTGATCTTAAAGGCTTCTTCAACAGTAACGACAAGCGAAATATGCAGAAGCGAATCCCACTCCTCGACGTCTTTCGCCGACAACTCCGGCGTTACAACAATATCGTCAATAAATAGGTCGTCAAATATACTCTGTAGCCGCTCTAGAACTTCCGGCCGTGAAATGCTCATCAAAGTTTGTCCTCGACTCGATCGTGATATGTGTCTTTCGGAAATTATATTCATCGATCTTCAATTCGTAACTGCCTCCTGCGTCCAACCTTTCAAAACCAAAGTTGGGTAAGAGGTCCTCAACTATCTCGTTCTTGGGGGTCGGAAAATAATCTCCTTGAATCCGGGTGCAACCAAGACATCTAGCGATCCGTACGATCTCGTTCATCACCTGATCTTCTGCCTGGCGCTTTAGTACGCGACAGCTCATTAACCAGGTGTCTATTTCAAGCACACCTAATTCCGCCTGCTTACAGATCACGACCGATATAAGCCCGTGATCGCCAAATCTATCTGCCAACCGCATCGAAAATCCAATGTATCGGGGATCGGCTGCGATCGCAGTAAGCTCACCTTCTGTCCGTCGTTTGGTCGTCAGATTGAACTGATTACTTTTATTTACGAGCTGGGCGATGCGCGGAAGATCGATCGAATCAAATTCCTTGAATCTGCTGATCATCTCAAGGGAACTTAAATATGAATCCATATCTGCGACGGATTCTCTTAACTGCTTTCGCTCGGATTCGACCCGATATAATTTAGTTCTTTGACGATCCTCATCCGTGATCGCAAAACGTTCGAAGTAGCGCGAGTCCTTTAACTGCCGAACATATTGAGCGGGATCAGGGCCAAGGAGAATGGTCGTAACGTCGGGCGCGAATTGTCGTACGATCTCGATCTCAGCAGGATTGTCGTCAACAAATATAAAGCTGTCTAGTCCTAGTTGCAGTTCATTTGCGATCTCGATGATATTGGTTGATTTCGGTTCCCAGTTTGCCTTGAACGCGACAAAGTCCTCCTCCTTAAGCACCATTTCCGGGTGACGCCTAAACGGGTCGATAGCATTTACGAAATCATTTTTACTGCATACCGCAAGCAGTACGCCGCGCTCTGTGAGTGAAGCGATATACGATTGAAAAGCACGAAACGCTTCACCAAGCGGGCTGGTGCTACCGATCTCGATTCCTTCTATACCGTCGTCGCCGATCACTCCTCCCCATAGCGTGTTATCAAGATCGAGAACAAGAACCTTTTTCGGAGTCCGTTTGATCGATGCAGCCATGTACGCTATTTCACGTGCGAGGTCGACCATCAATGCGGCCGAACAGGGCTGTTTGCTTTCAAACCACGACCGCTCATCTTGAGCAGATATCCCGCCCAATCGATAAGAAAGGAATTCAAGATCGCAAATATGCACGAAGCTTGGCGCCTTCGCACCTAACGCAAAATTTACAGCTCTTTTAAAGCTCCATTCCGATGCGGCGATCTTGGACCTTACAGGTCCTATATCGCGATACGCGGGTGGAATAAAATTGCACAGAAATATTTCCGAGGACGCGCGATCCCGCAGCACGGTACATAAATGAAGCAGATCGCCGCTGACACGTTCGGCCTCACGTGTGACAGCATCTTGGCTATCGGTCAGACCGCCAGCGTGTTTACATGATCGGTCACCGGGGATAACCACAACGATCTCGGGACCAAATTCGTAAAGCTTGCTTTCCAGATCCAAGATCTCCGAAACGTAGTTGTCGTAGTCTCCAATAAAAAGTGAAGCGTTGATGAGCTCTGAAGAAAGGAAATGCTCCACTAGCTCACTTAGAGGACATAGGGACGTTCCGCCGATCAGCGCGATCTTCAAACCGCGGGCCGCTAACGCTGTAGGATCCTGGAAACCGTCTTTAGCGGCGCGTCTCCTGAGGGTCGACAGACGCATTACATCCGGAAAGCTAGAAGCGGTGCGAGTTGCCTCCCGAAGCGCGGGCCAAAATTCAGGTTCCCGGCCCGTAAGCATCCCTTTCAACTCGCCGGATCTGACCGCTGAGCCGCCGATTTTGCGACTGGTTGTGTCCATTACGCCATTACTTTAGGCTCGAATGTACAACCGTCACATCGGTCATTTAGGTAGGTTTTAAATAGTCTATTTTTCCAACTCGTTCGTGGTCAGGCATATCCTCAACAGTTTCAAACTTCGAAAGGCACTTCGGCGTTTTGGAGGACGTTGAGTTCGTTTCGTGCAACGCGTTCGAGAAGCTTTGGATCATCGAACATTTTGACCAGGCCGTTCACGGTCGCATACCGCGGTTCATCCGCTATTGTCATCGCGAGGTTCACGTACGATCGCATATATTGATCGAGCCCGTCTAGCAGGGCGCCTCCGCCGGTGAGTATTACACCACGGTCATATATATCGGCTGCGACTTCGGGGCGCAATTCGGTGAGTGTGTCCTTGACCGTCTGCGCTATCCTTCGGACTATATTTTCGACGATAGGGTAGATTTCCCCTACGGTGATCTCAACGGCACTGGGACTGCCGGTTTGTACGTCGCGGCCGCGTACTTCGGTTGATTTCGACAGATCTTCCGGGAGGAATGTGGTTGCGAAATTCGTCTTAAGAAACTCCGTCGTTTCCTCGCCCACCTGCAATCCTCGATGCCGCCGAAGGTGAGTAGCAAGTACCGCGTTAATTTCATTGCTGCCGAACCGCTCGGATCGGGAATGTACGATAGTGCCTTTTGCGACGACCGCAATATTGGTGGTTCCGGCACCAATGTCTACGATCGCTGATGCACGCTTATCGTTCGAAAGTACACCAGCGCCAAATGCGGCCGCCAGTCCCTCTTCCATCATAAAAACCTTGCCTATGCCTGCTTCTTCCGCCGCGTGATGCAGTGCACGCTGTTCTACGTGCGTTACGTCAGATACCATGCTCATTACCGCCTGCAGAGAAACCTGCGAACCGCCGCTTTTAGCTTTCTTAACGAAATGCGCAAGCATCTTTTTCGTACGCTCGAAATCGCCGACCACTCCGCCGATCAGCGGCGCTTTTACCACGATGTCGCGACCCTCGCGGCCGATCATATCGGCGGCTTCCTGACCGAATGCAACAATCTCTTCAGACTGTTCGTTTATTGCGACGAGTGAAGGTTCGTCTACAACGATTCCGCGGCCCTTGACCGCGATTATTGTATTGGCCGTACCTAGGTCGATCGCCATCGAATCGGTAACCAGTTTTTTGAGTGACGAAATTTTCAGCATAGAGGAATACTCCTGAGGTGGGTTTGATGATTATATATATAGTTCCGTGTGCCTGCCAAGATTTTTCATAGAGGTGCTGCCGTCAATTCCATTTAACGCCGTACAGTTTCACGGGCTGCTGTCTGTTCCTTACCTGTATCGGCTCGCGCGCGGTCATCGGGAAATGAAGGCCGCTTGCGTAGGCGGTCGCTTCGCTAATAAGTATCTCGCCGCCTCCCGCCACTGATTCAAGCCGCGAAGCGAGGTTCACTGTGTCGCCGATCGCCGTGTATTCCGAGCGTTTGTTCGATCCGATATACCCGATAGTCGCTTCGCCTGTATGAAGCCCGATGCCTACCGAGACAGTAGCAAACCCTTCCTTCCTTAATTCGTCGTTGAGCACAACGACCCGGTTTTGCATTGCAGCGGCGGCCTTGACCGCGTTAGCCGCATCCTGTGTCGTTGTGTTCGGCGCGCCGAATATAGCCATAAGGCCGTCGCCGATGTATTTATCCAACGTGCCGCCATGCTCAAATATGACCTCAGACATTGCGGTAAAATATTTGTTGAGAAGTTGGACTATCTTCTCTGGATTTTCGCGTTCGGACAGGCCGGTAAAATTGCGAATGTCCGCAAACAGTACGGTAACTGTCTGATTAATTCCACCAAGCTGAAAAGAATCCGGATTATCTAGTAGCTGCTTGACAACGTATTCCGGCATAAATCTGCTGTAATTCGCCCGGGCAACCTCTTCGCGTGCAAGTCTCCGATGTGCCTTTACCGTTTCCACTGTCATCGCTGTCTGTGCCGCAACCGCGCTGATCAATTCCAAATGATCCGAAGTAAACGCCGCGAACGGGTCTAACCTATCGGCATAGACAACCCCATGCACGTTCGATTCGGTTATCAGAGGTGCACAAATAGTGGATCGGACGCCCTGGGTCACTATCGAATCAGAACCAAAGAACTGTTCATCCGTCTTGGCGTCCTGGGACAGCAGAGCCACTTTCTCGCGCATCACCTTCTGAGTTATTGTTCGGCTGATCGTCATTTTATCGGTTAAATTATCAACGTTTCCCTCTCGCGTTTTCGAACCGATCGGCACCAGGCTGTGATTCAAGATCTTGCCGTCGACCGTTTCATCTGCAAGCAATGCCACTACTCTGTCTGCCGGCGTCCCGCGAAAGATCAGATCAGTAGCCTTTTCAAATATCTCTCGCAAATCAAATACCGTGCCAAGCATTTTGGTCATCTCATAGAGCAGATCGAGCATCTTGGCTTTTCGGCGTAAGTCCTTGATCTCCTCTGGAGTGATCATCGCTGATTCAATAGAAAGGTGCGATTGTCTGCCGATGATTTCATTGGCAGAGATCAAAACCTGCGTGTGACCTAGCGGCGCATCGTCGTAATTAACCTCCTGAGTCGCACCATCGCCGCCATATTCTTCGGCAAGCGTGATGGGATCTTCAGCAAGGCTGTGCCGAGCTTTCTCTGAGGGGACCGGGTCCGCGAATTGAACGAATTCAAGTGTGCTCTCGCCGATCGTGATGACATCACCGCGAATCAGGAGCTTTTCGAATTGCGGGAAACCGTTGATGTAAACACGGTTAACGCTTCGGACAAGCCGTCCGTTCTCTACACATCCGTCGATGATCGTATAACCGTTGTCGTCGGTGTTGATCTGTGCATGCTTGCGGGACACACGGCGGTCGTTCAGGACAATATCGTTTTCCTTAGCGCGGCCCAAGGTATATGTAGAACCACGCTCCAAGGCGATTTCCCAATTGTTTCCGTTCGGTTCGGTGATCTTTAATAATGCGCTCACAGTGATGAATAATTGTAGTTCGTGTTATTTGAATTGTGAATTTACAGTATGATTTTCATGATTGTTGTTCAACAATGATCGATCACAACCAATGATATATCTAGATAACAATGCCACAACGCGTGTCGCACCCGAAGCCTTTGCAGCAATGGAGCCGTTTCTTAAGGACTATTGGGGAAACCCTTCGTCTTCCTATGCGATCGGACGTAGCGTCCGCAGTGCGGTCGAAAAAGCACGTGCTTCCGTCGCCGAACTGCTCGGTGCCCGAGACAGTTCCGAGATAGCATTTACCTCGTGCGGTACCGAAAGTGACAACTGGGCAATCAGAGGCGCTCTCAAGATCGGCGGTGAAAAACGCGGTGTGATCACAACGCACGTCGAACATGAAGCTGTCCGCAAACAGTGCGAAATACTTGAATCAAAAGGACATCAGGTAACGTGGATAGATGTCGATCAGGAAGGCGCACTCGACCTCGAACAGTTGAAAAATTCGTTGGACGAACGAACAGCAGTCGTCTCTGTGATGCTCGCCAACAATGAAACCGGGATATTGTTCCCTGTTGAAGAGATCGCACGAATTGTCAAAGAACGTTCGAACGCCCTTATGCATGTGGACGGCGTGAACGCTGTTGGGAAAGTGCCTATAGATCTAAAAAATACTGAAATAGATCTTTTTTCCATTTCCGCACATAAGTTTCACGGTCCGAAAGGTATCGGTGCATTATATATACGCAGCGGGGTCCCGCTGTCGTCTATTATGATCGGCGGCGGCCAGGAACGCGGGCGGCGGGCGGGGACCGAAGCCGTACATCAGATCGCGGGTATCGGCGCTGCGGCGCGGTTGGTGCTTGAAGATCCGGCTGCGGACCGGATGCGGTTGCTTCGCGACCGGTTAGAGACCGAAATTTTGAAGAAAATTCCAAATTCTCGTCTTAACGGCACATCGGATCCCCAAAGCCGGCTGCCGAATACGTCGAGCCTATCATTCGAGAATACGAACGGCGAGATGATTCTTGCCGCGCTCAATGACTGGGAGATCTTCGTATCTACAGGTTCTGCCTGCAATGCGGTCGACCATAAGGCATCCACCGTTCTCGAGGCAATGAATGTACCTTATTCGGCGGCGATGGGTGCGGTCAGGTTTTCGGTCGGGCGGTATAATACCGAAGAAGAAATAGAGGAAGTGCTAAGAGTTTTGCCGGATGTGGTTTCCGGGATAAGAGAGTTCAGCTCGAAGCTATGAATTTCAGGCGGCCTTGTCTATACCGTATCGCCCGAGCTTAAGGTAAAGTCCGCGCCGCGTTAACCCAAGCTCGCGTGCGACCTTCGATATATTCCCGCTGTGCCGGGCAAGCGAATTTTTGATCATGCTGATCTCGAGTTGCGCAACGGCGTCTTCAAGCTTTCCGGTTGGCGATGCGTCCACAAACGAGGAGATTATCCCGTCATAGGTGGCGATCGTACGCGGGCCGCCCGCTTCGATGGCCGGCAAGGGCTTAGCGGCTCTCTTCAGCTCGGGCGAAAGATGCTCTGGCGTGACAACCTCGTTATCAACGGCGCGCGCGACTATTCGCTGTATCTCATTACAAAGCTGACGTACGTTGCCTTCCCAGTTGCATACCATTAACAGGTCGATCGTTTGAGGCGTAAACGATATATTGTGCTTGCCGAAGCGCGATGAATAATGGTCGACGTAATAACTGATTATCGGTGGTATCTCCGACCGTCTTTCGCGCAGTGGCGGCACTCGCAGGCGAATCACGTTCAGACGGTAGAACAGGTCCTCGCGAAATGTTCCTTCTGCTACCTTTTCCTCAAGCGGCATGTTCGTCGCGGCGATAACGCGTACATCCACTTTAATTGGCTTCTTTTCACCGATGGGCTGCACCTCTCCTTCCTGCAGAAATCTAAGCAGCTTAGGCTGAACATCCAGCGGCAGGTCGCCGACCTCGTCCAGGAACAGCGTTCCTCCGTCTGCCGCCCGGATCATGCCGGGCGAATCAGTCACAGCTCCCGTAAACGAACCCTTTCGATATCCGAACAAGTGCCCTTCTGCAAGTTCCTTGGGCACGGCCGTGCAGTTGAACGGCACGAAGATCTTATCTTTCCTGTTTGAGAGGGTATGGATCGCACGCGAGACCAATTCCTTGCCCGTTCCCGATTCACCGGTGACAAGTACTGTAACGTCCGATGACCTGATCTTATATATTTCTTCTACAAGGGAGGACATTCCCGGGGAAGAATGGATAAAACCGGGCATCACGCTGTTGGATGAAAATGCGTTGGCTTCTAGCTCCTTAGGCTGGGTCTTTTCTCTCTCACGTAGGGCGATCACATCCATGCCAAGCTCAACCACTCTTAGCAACGGCTGCAGCGGGCTTCCGTCATTTAATAGAGCTCCGTCAGCAGGGCTTAACATGAGGTACGCCTGCGGAGCGTTGGCCGAATTAAGCCGGATCATGTCGAGATTCTTCGATCTTGCGAACGCATTCTCGCCCTTGTTCCGAAGTGCCTCGTTGAATTTTCCAGTTAGCTCAGAGGATTCTTCGGGTGATAAGCCGTGAGTTATGAACGGAAAAAATCGCTTGCCGTCCTTTTGTTCCGCGATCATTATCTTTCGTGCCTTCGTTTCCTGCTGCAGAACAGCAACGAGTTCGCGAAATAAAAGCTCGCGCGATGCGGTCGCTTCGGCAAGCCGAGCTGTAAGCAGCGGTGAAACGGATGACCGGGCCTTACTGTCGTCGGGCGAACGGACCCGAGCAGACTTGAACTGAGCCAATTTTTCGGCTGCTTCGTCAATATAGCGTTCGATACCGAGCCTCTTAAAGATCTCGGCGGCCGATCCGAGATGCTTTCCCGCTCGCACATTTTCTGCCGGAAGATTAGAGCCGATAAGAAGATGGGCAAGTGCGGTGTGGTATAGGTCTTCAGCGGCTTCAAAGATAGTCAGGCTGCGGCTGAAATGATGAACCGCGAGCTCACGGTCTCCCTTCGTGACAGCGATCAGGCCGCGTATTCGCTGAATGTTGCCAAGGACGAAAAAATCTGCACTCGGGTCCGTGTCCTCGATCACCTTAAGGTAATTCTCGCTCTCGGACAGCCGGTCAGTATTCAGATAGGTTTCTGCCAACACGAGCCCGGCCATATTCGAATGATGTTTATCACCGATATTACGCGAAAGCTCGATCGTCTCTCGGGCCGTGTGCTCGGCCTGCTCATAATCCTCGGAAGCCAGGTAGCATCGCGCCAGGTTGCGTTTCGCTTGTACGAGATACCACTCCCTGTTCCGCTCTTCAGCGATCGCGACCGCCTTTTTCAGCAGAGCTAGAGCTTCATCCAGTTCGCCGCGAAGTATCTTCAATTCGCCGAGGGAATCAAGAATGCCGGCCTGATGAACGTGGTTCTTCTTCGCGGCTAGCACAAGAGCACGCTTGATCATCTCTTCCGCCCGCCGCCATTCGCCGATCAGCATCAAGTTGATCCCGAGATTGTTGAATGCGATCACCGAATTCAGTACATGCTCGGTCTGATCGAAGTATTCGATCGATTTTTCGAGGCTGGCAATCCCGTCCTGGGGCCGGCGAAGGAACCAATAAGCACCAGACATGTCCGTGTAGAGCTTGCCGAGCATGAACGGAGCGGAGTGATCGCCGATGATCTGGATGCCTAGCTGGAAATACTCGAGCGAACGTTTGCTGTTCCCTTCCTGGTGATGACTGATAGCGATCTCGCGATAAGCTTCCGCCATCCCGAGCCAATCGCCGCTTTCGCGGAAATAATTCAAGGATCTTTTCGCGTAATCGCGTGCGATCGGGATCTCGTTGAGCTTTCGATATACCCTCGCAAGCGCAATGTCGATCCCACCGGACAGATGAACGAGCTGGTTCTCCTGCGCCTTTTTCAAGGTTTCTTTCAGAAGCGTAACGGCCTTGGGCTGGTCAGTCAGGTTGTTATAAGCGATCGCAAGTTGTGTCGTCACCTTGACCTGAGTTTCAGGATTGAGCTGTCTAAGATTCTCTTCGTCCTCGAAAGGCCTAACAACTTCGAGCGATTCCTTATAACGGCCGAGAGTCTCGAGTGTAAATGATAAAAGCCGTTTTAGATGGGCGAACGCGTCCGCAGAATGAGTGTAGTTTTCCAGTGTCTCCGTTAGAGTTTGTTCGGCTTCAGTCGATTTTCCCGCACGCAGCAAGGCACCGACATTTGCGAAAATGGAGTTCAGCCGGTCTTCGGAAATCCCGTGCGCCTCCGAAAAATGCATATCGGCTGTATTCCTATGATTGCCGCCTGTGCGTGACGGCAGGCGTTCATTGGCCCGCGGGGAATTCTTATTCATTTGACGGAAATATCCGGCTCTTGAACACCAGGCCGGACGGAGAACTAATAAGTTGCAACCAATTGAAGTGAATATTTAGTAAACAGCGCAACTGAATTTACCAAAAAAACCTTGTCGCGTCTACAGTTTTGGGGCTTTACAGGTGAAAAATGTGGACGGCCGGCAACCCTTTGTGACATTCTCATAAAAAATGATCTCGGAAAAGGGAAATACCAGAGAGCATGTACGGCTTCGACAGGCAGATCAAAAGATCGAGGATTGGAAGCTGTGGGGCTGCTACGTCAGCGAGCGCGGATGGGGTACCGTTCGCGAGGATTACTCTCCGGACGGCGCCGCATGGGATTATTTCCCCTTCGAACAGTCTCACATAAAAGCATATCGCTGGAACGAAGACGGAATCGCCGGCATCTGCGACCGGAAACAGAATCTCTGTTTTGCACTTTCGTTGTGGAATGGGGCGGACCCTATACTGAAGGAACGTCTTTTCGGGCTTTCGGGACCGAAAGGCAATCATGGCGAGGATGTAAAGGAGTATTACTTTTATCTCGATAATACTCCGACACATTCATACATGAAATTCCTTTACAAATACCCGCAGGGGCGTTTTCCTTACGAAGATCTCTATGTCGAAAACGGCCGACGCGACAAGTCCTCGCCGGAATACGAACTGGTAGATACGGGTATTTTTGAAAAGGATGAGTATTTTGATGTTTTGATCGAATACGCAAAGGCAGAGATAGACGATATTTGCATACGTATAACCGCCACAAACCGAGCGGCGGCAGCAGCACCGTTGCATTTGTTGCCCACCGTTTGGTTCAGGAACACATGGTCGTGGGTTCCGGAAACTGAGAAACCTGTGCTTCGGCGATCCACAAACCCGCCCGCGAATCTTGCGGCGATAGATATCGACAGTGAAAAGATCGGCAAATATCAGCTCATTGCCGCCGGCGATACAACGCTTTTGTTCACCGAAAATGAATCAAACAACGCGAAGCTCTTTGGTGGCAAGAATGCATCGCAATATACGAAAGAGGGATTCAATACCTACCTGATCGACGGCGACCGGTCCGCAGTTGATCCATCCGGGACCGGCACAAAGGCCGCGGCCCATTATGTCCTGAATATCCCGCCCGGTGAACACGAAACGATCTATCTGCGGCTGTCCGCCCAGAGACCTAAACGTGTCGCCGTTGGTCACGATGACTTTATCGCCGATTGCGCGTCCGTATTCGATCAGCGGATCGCCGAGGCAAACGGTTTCTATTCGACCGTCATTCCCGCTGAATTGTCCGCTGACGCGAAAAACATCATGCGTCAATCACTTGCCGGCATGCTCTGGTCGAAACAATTTTACAATTATGTCGTCAAGGAATGGCTCGATGGCGATCCTGCTTTCCCGCCGCCGCCAGCATCGCGTCTTGATGGAAGAAACAGCGAATGGAAGCATGTGTACAATGACGATGTCCTCTCTATGCCCGACAAATGGGAATACCCTTGGTTTGCCGCCTGGGACCTGGCATTTCACTGTATACCATTGGCCCTCATAGATCCCGATTTTGCAAAGCGCCAGCTCATTCTTCTTCTCCGCGAATGGTATATGCACCCGAACGGCCAGATTCCTGCGTACGAATGGGCATTTGGGGATGTCAATCCGCCGGTGCACGCATGGGCCGCGCTGCGGGTTTATAAGATCGAGTGGAAACACAAGGGCACGCCCGACCGCGATTTCCTCGAGAAGGTCTTTCATAAACTGCTGCTCAATTTCACATGGTGGGTTAATCGAAAGGATGACGAAGGAAACAATGTCTTCGAGGGCGGGTTTCTCGGCCTCGACAATATTGGTGTCTTCGACCGCAGCAAGGAGCTTCCGACCGGCGGACACCTCGAGCAGTCCGACGGCACGAGCTGGATGGCGATGTTCTCGCTGAATATGCTTGCGATCGCGCTCGAGCTTGCGCGCGAAGACAGCGTTTACGAAGATGTTGCGAGCAAGTTCTTTGAGCACTTCGTTTACATAGCCGACGCCATGAATAATCTCGGCGAGGAACAGACGGAACTTTGGAATGAACGCGACGGTTTTTATTACGATGTCCTGCATCTTGACGGTAACCAGATCCCGATCCGCTTACGGAGCCTCGTCGGACTGCTGCCAATGATGGCCGTAGAAACCGTCGAAGGCGACTGGCTCGAACGATTGCCGGACTTTCGACGTCGGACACTGTGGTTTCTGGAGAACCGGCCCGACCTCACGGACAGCATCGCGTGCCTTCAGCAGCCGGGCCGCGACGGCAGGCGGCTCTTGTCACTTGTCGGTCGGGAAAGGCTGCACCGCATTCTTGAGGTCATGCTTTCCGAAGACGAATTTTTATCGGACTACGGCATTCGATCGCTGTCACGCCATTACAAAGTAGATCCGTATAAATTCGATCTAATGGGCGAGAGCTACGAGGTTCGATACGAGCCGGGCGAATCACGGTCCGGCATGTTCGGCGGCAACTCGAACTGGCGCGGGCCGATCTGGTTCCCTGTTAATTATCTGTTGATCGAAGCTCTTCAGAAATTCGATTATTACTTCGGCGATCAATTCACGGTCGAATTTCCGACCGGTTCCGGAAGACGCATAAATCTTTGGGACGTCTCACAGGAGCTTGAAAAACGGCTATGCACGATCTTTATGCGTAATAGCGACGGAAACCGTCCGGTTTATGGCCCGAGCGAAAAGTTTCAGGCCGATCCGCATTGGCGCGATCACATCCTCTTCTACGAATATTTTCATGGTGATAACGGATATGGCCTTGGGGCAAACCACCAGACCGGTTGGACAGGGTTGATCGGCAAGCTGCTTCAACAGATGGGTGAATATGGCGGTGGAAAGGATCATAACCGGCCCGGCATACAGCAGCGGGGCAGCTCCGGCGAGGAAGTTTAAATCTTATGAAAGCGATCGCAGTCACACCTAAAGAGCCGAATTCCGTTCGGCTGACCGACGTTGAAAAGCCCAAGGTATCTGACATTCCCGATGGCCGCGGCGTTTTGGTCGAAGTGATCCGAGCAGGCGCGTGCGGCACGGACCGGGAGATTAACAACGGCGACTATGGCATCGCGCCCGACGGTGCTGATTATCTTATTCTAGGCCACGAGAACTTCGGAAGAGTGGTCGAAACCGGCAAAAATGTCGATGAAGTTCGCGTTGGTGATTACGTTGTAGCTACGGTCCGGCGTCCTCGCGGCTCCAGCATCTACGACAAGATCGGTGAGCAGGATTTTACGACCGACGAAACGTTTTATGAACGCGGCGTTTCGCGGCTTCATGGCTATTTTTCGGAGTATTACGTAGAGAATGCGGAGTTTTTGATCAAGATCCCGCCGGCATTAGCCGACGTCGCCGTACTTCTCGAACCGCTCTCTATCATCGAGAAAGGCTTAAAACAGGCGTCCGACATGCAGGAACGACTTAAGATCTGGCGGCCGAAAACCGCGGCGGTGCTTGGGGTCGGCAGCGTCGGCCTATTGACCGTTATGGCGCTGACGATGCGCGGCTATCGCGTACACGGCTTCGGGCGTGATGTACGCACGGGCTACCTGAACGCTGAACTTTGCGAAGCGATCGGAGCGACGTACGATTCGACCACAGAGATGGCCGTTGCAGAATCAACCGAAAAATATGGCCAATACGATCTGGTCTTCGAATGCACCGGTTTCTCACCGATCATCTTTGACGCCATGCAGTCCCTAAATGAGAACGGCATTCTTATACTTGCCTCAGTCACTGGCGGCGACCGCAAAACCGATCAGGTGCCGTCGGACAAAATAAACCAGCAGTTCGTCCTCGGTAACCGCGCAATGGTCGGAACCGTCAACGCGAACCGAGAACATTTCGAGATGGGAGTCAAAGATATTGCTCTTTGCGAAGCGATGCATCCCAGATGGCTGTCGCGAATGATGACGCACAAGGTCGTAGGCCTCGAAAATTTCGAAACGGTCTTCGAAATTCTTAACAATTCCGCTGAGCACAAGGCAATCAAGACGTATTTCGAGGTGGCGAAAACATAAACGATCTGGCGCGTACGGCACCTATCCTCTACTGCCATTGGTGCAATTCCTGTGATTCACGGCTAAAATCACTCTTATGCCGGAATTTCCCGAACATGACACTGACGTACTGACCGAAAGCGAGACCAAGCTCGAAAAACCTAAACTTTATAAGGTAATACTTCATAACGACGATTTCACGACGATGGACTTCGTGGTATTTGTCCTCCAATACGTTTTCATGCGGTCTGAAGCCGAGGCCTTTACCATCATGCTCAAAGTGCATACCGAAGGCATGGGTGTCGCCGGTGTTTATCCGCTCGAGATCGCCAACATGAAATCGCAAAAGGCCACAAATCTGGCCCGGTCCCGGGAATTTCCGCTGTTGTGTACAGTGGAGGAAGATGAATAGGGGACCGCAGCGGGCTTGGAGAAATGCGTAACTTTGTTTAGAATAAGATTGAAATGAAGTTGCGCAATAGCATTATAATTCGCCGTACCGGGATTTTGCTCTTATAGAGCTGAGCGAATGCTGAAGTTTGCTTAAATAAAGTCCCAAGCCGAACGAAAAGGCTTGGGATTTTTTGATTTTGGACGAGCAGACTGAAGTTGGGATTTTTTGTCCCATAAATGTTAACATTTGACTTTTTAACGGCCGTACCGTCATTGCGTCGAGCCCGTCGACTGGCCGCTGGCTGCTGATAACTGTTTATGACCGAACCCTTGGATCTCAAGAAAACCGTTAATTTGCCGAAGACCGATTTTTCGCAAAAGGCAAATCTTGGCCAGAGCGAACCTGCGCGATTGAAAAAATGGCAGGAAACGGGCCTTTATAAAAAGATCGAAGAATCGCGTAAAGGGCGCGAGAAGTTCATACTTCATGACGGCCCGCCATATGCTAATGCCGATATTCACATCGGCACCGCGTTGAACAAGATATTGAAGGATTTTGTCGTAAAGACGCGTTCGATGATGGGCTACGACGCGCCTTACGTTCCTGGTTACGACTGCCATGGACTGCCGATCGAAACGCACGTAGAACGTAAACTAGCCGAAAAGGGCAAGAACAAGGCCGACATACCTGTCTCGAGCTTTCGCCGGATCTGCCGCGAACACGCATCGACGGCGATGAACAATCAGACGCGCGATTTTCGGCGACTCGGCATCCTCGGCGAGTGGGAAACGCCGTATCTGACGATGTCCGCCGAATACGAATCGGCGACGGCGCGGCTTTTTGGAACGTTTCTCGGCCGCGGTTACGTTTACAAAGGCCTTCGCCCTGTTTATTGGTGTATACACGACCAGACAGCACTTGCGGAAGCCGAGGTCGAATATAAAGAACATACATCGCCGTCGGTTTACGTGAAGTTTCCGCTTCGTTCCGATCCGTCATTGGTCGACCCGAAGCTGGCCGGAAAGAATGTCTTTCTCGTTATATGGACGACGACCCCTTGGACGCTGCCGGCAAATCTAGGCATCGCCGTACATCCGGATTTTGATTATTCAGCGGTTGAGTCCGGCGATGAGGTTTACATCGTCGCCAGTGAACTCGCCCGGTCGTTTGCCGAAACGTGCGGCCTCGTGCAATACGATGAGATCGCACGATTCAAGGGCCTAGTGCTTGATCGACTTGAGGCAAGCCATGCATGGCTCGACCGTGTTTCGCTGATAATGAACGGCGAGCACGTAACGCTCGGCGAAGCCGACGCCGAGGTCGAACTCGACGTCCGGTTCGAAAGCAAATCATCCGCAAAATCCGGAACCGGCTGTGTTCACACGGCCCCGGGCCACGGTGCTGACGACTTTCATATCGGGAAACAGTACGGCTTGGAGATCTATTGTCCCGTGGACAATGCCGGACGGTTCACGTCCGAAGTTGAATACTGGGCTGGCGAGAATATCTTTAAGGCGAACAAGCAGATCGTCGAATTCCTTCGCGAACGCGGAATGCTCTTGTTTTCCGAAAATTACTCGCACCGGTATCCGCATTGCTGGCGATGCAAGAACCCAGTCATCTTCCGGGCAACGCCGCAATGGTTCATATCTATGGACGAAGTCGCCGGGCAATCCGTTGATCGGCAAGGCCTTCGGGAAAAGGCGTTGGATGAGATCGAAAAAGTTAAATGGCATCCTACATGGGGCGAAGGCCGCATGGCGAATATGTTCAAGAGCCGGCCTGATTGGTGCGTTTCCCGGCAGCGATCCTGGGGCGTTCCGATCCCGGTCTTTTACTGCCAGGCGTGTGACGAGGCGATCGCTGAACCTGAGATAATCGATCATGTCGCCGACATCTTCGCGAAGGAAACGGCCGATGCATGGTATGCGCGGCCCGAGAGCGAGTTGCTCCCGGAAGGCTTTAAATGCCCGAAATGCCATAGCGCGGATTTTCGCAAAGAGACCGATATCCTCGACGTCTGGTTCGATTCGGGCTCGAGCTGCGTCGCCGTGCTGGAA